>NZ_DATJIY010000161.1:0-25898 GCF_035492835.1 Dinghuibacter sp. | reverse complement strand
CAACGCAAAGATGTTGAACCGGAAATCCGACACGGTAGTAATCTCCGCAAAGAAATGCCCCCTCATCCCCGGCGGCACATACGGATAGTAATTCCCATCGATGCGCAGCGTATTGAACGTGAGGTTCTCGTTGCGGACTTCCAGTAACTTGCCGAAGCACCAGCAGACTAGCATGTAGCCGATGGCGAAGACCAGCGACCCGATTTCGGGCGGCGGGATGTGGGCGGTCGTGTGGCTGATGATCCAGCCGGCGAGGTCGTTGTCGCCGACGGGGATCAGGAAGAGCACGACGATCAGCAACTCGGACAGCAGGTACACCGCCAGCGGGTTCTTCCCAACGGTTACGAAGAACGGCGTCCAGGATTTCCATCCGCGGAAGTCGATGATAAAGATCAGGAAGCCCAGCAGGATCAGGTCGATGCCGACGGTGTTGACGACGAAGGAGCTGGTCCAGAGCTTCTTGTTGATGGGGAAGACGGTATTCCAGCACCAGGCGACGATGACCAGGAGGGCGCCGGCGGCGATCATTTGCCAGATCTTTTTGGCTTGCTGGCCGTTCTTCTGGACATAGAGACCGGCGTAGTAACCGGCGATGGTGTTGACGACGGCGGGGATGGTGCTGAGGATGCCTTCGGGATCGAAGGGGAAGCCCAGGGCGGGAGGACCGCTGTCGCGATAAAGGTGGTTGTTACCCATTATCAGGCGGTCGAGCTTGAGGACGGCATTACCGTGGAGGGTATAGGGGCCGACGAGGCTATCCGGGGAAACGCCGCCGGGGTCGCCGAAATACCACGCCAGGAACCAATAGCCGAGCAGGAAGATGATGGCCACGGCCCATACGGCGTTGCGGGGCAGGAAATAGATCAGTAACGACGCGATGCCGTAACAAAGCGCGATGCGCTGGAGCACGCCCAGGATGCGGGCATGCGACAACGGGCGGATCGACCAGCCGGCGTCGGTGTGCTGGAAGAAGGGGAACCAGTAGAGCAGGAAGCCGCACAGGAAGATGAGCGCGGTCCGTTTGAATATTTTGGCCAGCACCGCACCCCGGCCCTGTTCCTCGTATTTGCGCATGGTAAAGCTCATCGCGTTCCCGACGCAAAACAGGAAAGTGGGGAAAACCAGGTCGGTAGGGGTGAAGCCATTCCAGGGTGCATGGTCCAGCGGCCAATAGGCCGGGCCGCCGGGGGTATTGACGATGATCATAAAGCAGATCGTCATCCCCCTGAGTACGTCCAGTGGCAGAAATCGTTGTTTGGCTTGTAGCATGAGATGGGTTTCCTATTTTATTGTAAGAACTTCTTGAAGGGTGTCGGTATTTCCGTAGGCGTTCACATAGCTGTAGTTGAGTGTAAACACGCGGTTGACCGGGTCGTACTGGCAGACACCCATATTGTTCAGGGGTATCTTGCCGCCGGCGCCCTGGTACGGATCGGAGGTTACGGTGACCTGGTTGGTCGACGGGTCCACGGTCAGGTCCATGCCGATGCCATAGTCGATATAGGTAACGTCGTCCCCCGCCTGGGCGATAACGGTGTTGGGCGGATACATCCCACCCGTCGTGTCTGCATAATACAAATATTTATCCTGATTGATCATAAATGTTTTACCGACCTCTTTTCGGTAGCCGAGGGAATGATAAAGCCCCGTATAGGCGTTACCGTTCTGTACCAGCCAGAATCCATACCCGAAGTTGGAGCTGACGGGCAGTCCCTGGGCGTCGGTGATGTGGAGGGGGAGTATATACCCCAGGTTGCCGCCCAGCTTGGCGCTGTTGATCATGACGTGGAAGGTTCCCGAGTCCTTGCCGGCAGGGATGGTCACCTGCCAGGTGGGGACGGTGTATACGCTGTCGGGGAGGAGCGTATAGCCGTTCCCCATAAGTTGTGCGTTGAAGTCGGCGGTGTCGAGCGCCAGGGTGAAGGTGACGGCTTTCCCCAGGGGGTTTGGCGCCGCGACGTTCACCATGAGCGTATAGTCGGTCGGTGTCGGCTGGACGGTGACCCATGCGTTGGTCACGCCGGTGCCCCCCAGGGAAAACTGGGCGATGGCGCTGACATTGGAGAAGTCGGTGTAATACTTTGCCGGCTTCAGGCAGGATACGCCGGCGATGACGATCGCCAGCAGGAGTATTCGGTTGCTCATGGTATCCAGAATATTTTGGAGGTGAACTGATTGATCGTGCCTTCGGCGTTGACGTTTGCCGAGTTTGTCTGGTATTCGATCTGGGGATACAACAGACGCACGGGGGGCGTCTTGGAGACGGCGTTGGGGGAATTGGAGGGCGGCAGGTCCGACGGAAAGCCCGTCCGGCGGAAGTCGCTCCATACTTCTTCCAGGTCGATGCCGTTGAGGGCCGCCCACTTCTGGACGATGATCGCTTCGAGCTTGTTGGGGGAAGCGGTCCAGCCCACGTTCGCCATCGCCTGGCCGTAGTACGTACCCGCGGCGGTGGCGGCGTTGGTCACCAGCAGATAGCTGTAGGACTCGGTGATGGCCTGTTCATAGAGGCTTTCGGGGTCGCCGGGGATCCAGCCGCGCTCCGCCGCCTCCGCCTGCAAAAAGAGGCTCTCGGTGGCGGTCAGGATGGGGCAGGACTGGGCATCGTTCTGGAGCAGGCCCACCTGGGGACCGGCAGGACTGGTAGCCGTGGCCGGCATATACGCGCCGATAGAAGAAGCGGACGTTGGCGACGGCAAGCCGATGGTCCCAAAGGGTGCGCCCACATAGAGGTAGGGTGGGTTGCCGCCATACCCGGTGAGCGGCGCATAGTCGTAACCGATCCGGGCGTCGTTGGTATTGTTGAAAAAATTGATCGTATAGATGTTGGCCTTAAAGCTGGTGTAATTCGACGCCGCGCCGCCGGTGGAGTTGAAGCCGAAGGAGGCGAAAAACGGGTTTTGCTGGTTGTTGTTCTGCGAATACCCGGGATTGACCGAGGCGTTTTGCCCGGCGGTCAGAAACCCGTCACCCTCGTTGGCGATGTCCTGGAGACGGTCTTGTATATAGCCTGCCTTGGCCGTCAGCCCCGCCTGGTGGAGGAGCATCCGCAGCTTCAGGGTGTTGCCGAACTGTTTCCAGGACGTCATATTACCGGCGAACATGATGTCGTCCGAACCGGTGGGCTGGGAGACGCTGGGCGAAGCGGCGTTGATCTGGGCGATGGCGGTATCGATCGTCATCACCAGGTGCTGGTAGACGGTATCGGCGTTGTCGTATCTGGGATAGATGTTGATGGGGCTGGAAGCCTCGAAGTAGGGGATGTCATTGTATACATCCACGAGTATCTGAAAGTTCACGGCCTTGATGATCTTAGCCATGGCGCCGTACAGGACGAGGGTGCTGTCCGCGCGCGCGGCGGCTTCGATCTGCGCGATATTGCCCAGGTTGCCATATACGTCGGTCCAGATGTTCTGCCCGAAGTTGGTGCTGAAATTATAATTGGCGTAGTCGGTGATGTCCGAGAAACCCTGGGAGATGGTCCAGTATCCCTGGTAGCAACCCAGGAAGGGGAAGTCCGTGGTCACGATGGAAGCCGTTGTGTTGAGGGTCCCCGCTAGCAGCAACTGGGGTTGGATGCTGGTGACCTGGTTGGGGTTGTCGTTGTTGACGTTCAGGTAGCTTTTGCTACAGGCGCAAAGCCCTACCAGGAAAAGGGCGGCTGCGGCTCGTATGCGGTGTGGTGACATGGTTGACGGGTTTGGTTAAAAGACGAGGGTCAGGTTGGCGCCAAAGCTCCGGACCGGTGGCGGTTGCAACGGGGAGTTCTGGCCCACGGCGTTGGAGTTGTCGTCGTTGAATTCCGGATCGGTCCATATATTGTCCTTGGGCCGCCAGGTGAACAGGTTCCGACCGACCAGCGTGATGGTGGCCTTGCGGATGATCCGGGCGTGGTGCAGCACGGCGGACGGTATGTCGTACGCCAGCGATATCTCCCGAATCTTCCAGAACGCGGCACTGCTCACGAACATGGAGGGCGGCAGATAGGCGTAGCCGTTCTGACCCCAGAAAAGGAATATATCGTTGATCGTAGTAGTGGTGTTGGGTTCGTATTTCCCGGGCGCCGTCTCGATGACCGAATTGGGGAAGACGAAGCGCTGGTGGCCCGAAGCCGCCGAGCGGGGCGTGAGACCGAATTCGTCGATATAGGGTGAATTGTTGAAGACGATGTTACCCCCGCGGTATTCACCCACCGCGGACAGCGTAAAGCCCTTGTATTGGATGGAGGTGTTCAGGCCCAGCGTTGCCTTGGGATTTACCTGGCCGAAGGGCCGGGGATTGGGGTCCTGGCTGGGCAGGCCGGTCACCGGATCGACGATGACGTGGCCCTGCGGGTCCCGCGCCCAATCGATGACCTTCATGTAGGGGTAGGCTTGCCCCACGATCGCGTAGTCGTTGCCGACGAGGCCCTTCGAGCCGGAGGAGCCCCCGATGTTCAATTCCGTCGTCCCCGGAAGGAGGCTGATAACCCGGTTCTGCACCAGGCTCATGTTGACACCCACGTTCCAGCGGAAACCGCCGGGCAGCTTGACCAAGGGCGTCAGGTTGAGGTCACCTTCGAAGCCCTTGCTTTGCATTTCGCCGACGTTGATGTATTGCGTGCCATAGCCCGTGACCGGCGATACCTGGACGGGTACGGTCTGGTTGGTGGTTTTTTCGTTGTAGTAGGCCAGCTGTACGTTTATGCGGTTCTGAAGGAAGCCGAGCTCCGCGCCGACCTCGCGGGAGGTCGTGAATTCCGGTTTGAGGAGCGGGTTGTAGATGGTCTGGTTGATGGCGTAGCTCGTCGTCCCGGTGCTGGTGAAGGGGAAACCATTGTATGGCGTACCCGATGGGACGTAGGTGTTGGCCAGGGAATAGGGCGGTATGTTTATATTGCCCACACGGGTAAGGCTGGCCCGCAGCTTCAGGAACGACAGCACCTTGTTGTCCTTCAAAAAAGACAAGGCTTCGGTCGGGATGAACGAAGCGTCCACGCCGGGGTAGTAGAAGGTCCGGAACTGCTCGGCCAAAAGCGAGCTCTGATCGCGTCTGACGGAGCCGTGTACGAATAGGAACTCCTTGTAACCCACTGTGGCGTCCGCAAAGGCGCCGGTGGTCCGGATCGTCTGGCGGTAGTCGCTGAGGCTGGGGGACTGGGTGCCGCTGCCGATGTTGTAGAAGTTCTGGAAGGCCAGCGACGAGCTCGACTGGCTGGAATACCGCTGGTAGGCGCTGTTGGTGGTATAGCCCAGGATCAGCTTGGCCGAAAATTTACCAAAGGTTTTGTCAGCGCTGACAAGGGTGGTCGTGTTGAGGCTTGTCTGTATGCCGAAGTTATCCGTCGTCGCGGGAGGGCCGGGGGAATAGGCCACGTAGTTGTCGCCGCTGAAGGAATAGTTGTTGTACAGGATCGCGTCGTTGGAATAGGTCTTCCCGGCGGTGTTGATCTTGCCGTCCTGTACGAACAGGTTCATGCCCACGCGATAGGTGGCGCTCAGCCAGGGGGCGATGCGCCAGGTGAGGTCGGCGTTGCTGACGAGGTTGTGGTTGGTGGAGTTCCCGCGGACGTTGTTGATGTACCAATAGGGGTTCAACGACCACGGTATGGGGAACCCGTTGATCGAGGCGTTGACATAGTTGTTTACGTCTTTGAAAGCCGGGATGTCGATGTTAGGTGGAAAACCCATTACGCTGAAATAGGTGTCCCCCCAATCGGCGTCCTGGTTGACGCGGAACTGGTTATAGGCGAGTCCGATTGTCGCGGTGAATTTTCCATAGGTCCGGTTGCCGTTGAACCGGAAGCCGGTGCGCCGGGACTCGTCGTCCGGTACGACGCCCTTGGTGTTGACGTCCTGGACCGACAGGTAAAACGAACCCCGTTCGTCGCCGGAGGAATACGAGACGTCGTTTTGCCAGGTGTAGCCCTTGTTGAAGAAGTCGTACTTGGCCTTCGGATAAGCCTTGTAGGGGCCCGTCAGCACGCTGCCGTCCCGTTGCGGGAAACCGATCAGCACGGTATCTCCGTTGAACGCGGGCCCCTGGGCCTGCTGCTCAAAGGGGATATATAACCGGTTCCCGTCCTGGTCGGTGAACAAGGCATAGCCTTGCTGGTATTCCCCGGCGTGCGGTCCGAAGGAGTTTTGCAATTCGGGAAGGTAGGCGACGCGCTCCTGGGTGATGGTCGAGCTGACGGTGATGGAGGGCTTGCCCTGGTTGCCCTTGCGGGTGTTGATGATGAGCACCCCGTTGGAAGCGTCGGACCCGTAAAGGGCCGCGGCGTTGGCGCCCTTGAGTACGGTGACGTTGTCGACGTCGTTGGGGTTGATGTAGTTGATATAATTCAGGTCGACGGGCACCCCGTCCACGATGAGCAGGGCCTGGTTGTTGCCGAGAAAGGAGCGGTTCCCGCGTAATACCAGCCGGGTCGTGGGATTGACGCTGTTGTCGTTGGTGTTGATCTGGAGCCCCGAAACCTTGCCCGAAAGCTCGGTGGCCAGGTTGGTCTGTTTGGTTTCGTTGAGCTCTCCGTTCCCGACCCGGGCGGTGGAGTAGCCCAGCTCCTTGGCCTGACGCTTGATACCGAGCGCGGTGACGACGACCTCATTGAGGACCTTCTTCAGGTCCTTCATCACCACGGCCAGCTCTGAACCGGAGACTTTGACCTCCTGGGTCTCGTAACCCACGTAGGAGACGACGAGCACCGCCCCGCTGGCGACGTTGATCGAAAACCGGCCGTCCGCGTCCGTTTGCACCCCGGTGTTGGTCCCTTGCACTTGTATCGTCACGCCCTGGAGGGGATTACCGGCGGCGTCCGTGATCCGTCCCTTGACGAGACCGGGCGGCGCCACTTCCAGTTCTACCGGGGGAAGGGGCGTGTTTTTTCCGAGGACGAGTATCTTGTCGCCCCGTTGTTGAAAGACCCAGCCGGTCTGTCGGGTGATGGCCCCCAGGATGGTGTTGAGCGAAGCCTTGTCGAAGTGCAGGGTGACGGCCTCCGATGGATCGATCTCGGTTTTGTCGAAGTGAAAGGTGAGGTGGGTTTGCCGTTCGATCAGGCGAAACGCCCTTTCAGCGGGTTGGTGATCGATGATCACGCGCAGGTCCGCCTGGTCCTGCCCCCCCGCTCTCAGGATTTGGGGGGCGCCGATACAGCACAGCGCGAGCAGAAGGGTCCAGCCCCATCCGGGCGGTGTGCCCGGGGGTCTCAAGAATTTTCTCATGAGCGGTTAATTTTTGTTGACGAGTATGATTTGGCCCTGGTCCGACCGGTAGTCCAGGTGTTCGGTTATACAGATCGTGCGGACGATCTCCCATACGCTCTCATGCTGGAAGTAGCCGGTGTAGCTCCAGCGTTTTTTATGGCTGGCGTTCACGAGGCGTACGTTATAGGTGTTTTGCAGCGCAAAGGCGATGTCCTCGAAAGACGCGTCCCGGAAGTCGATGGCCTTTTGCTCCCAGGCCGTGACGTCGCTGTCGATCCGGCCCACCCGCAGCCCGTTGCTTCCTTTGCGGGCGATCTCGCCGGGGTTGAGCGTGGTCTCCCCCACGCGCACCCTGCCCGTCAGCAATGCGACTTTCGTGACGGTGTCCCTTTCGTATGCCCGGATGTCGAAGGACGTACCGAGCACCGTTACGGTGGTGTTCCGGACGTCGGCGATAAACGGTTTTCCCGGGTCCGGCGCTACCTGAAAAAAGGCCTCGCCTTCGAGGTGGACCCGACGTTGGGCAAAGTTTTTTTCGTAGGACAGGGTAGTGTTCGCGTTCAGGGTTACGGCAGAGCCATCGGGTAGGGTTATCTGGCGGACTTCGGCGGCCGCCGTGGTCACGCAGAGCGTTTCGATTGCCGGCGTGGGCCGGGTACGTGGCGTTAGCGCGTAGATGCCGGCGATCAGCAGGACGGATGCGGCGGCGGCATACCAGGGCCAGCGCGCATGGCGTGTCTGCGCCGGCCGTTCCTGCCCGGGTTCGGCTTGTTGCCGCGCGGGTTCGGCGGCTTGCGGTTGCACGCGGTCCAGCACCCTTTCCAGGCTGGCGGAAATCTCCGCTTCATCCGGGATTGACTCAGCTGTCGAAAGGCCTTCGTACCATTCTTCAATGATCCTCCGCTCTTCGGGGGTACACTGATCCTCGTGGTACCTCTTCAGCAAAGCAGCCAAATCATCTATGTGCATATATACTATATCGGAGAAGGTGGGGAAATGTACTATCGGAGATGAAAAAAAATTTCAGGGGGCGGCGGCGCGGGCACTGATCGCCTTAGTGTGGCGACTCCTGCCATTTGTGGCGAAGGGTTTTCAGCGCGGAGGATATTTGGTTGCGGACGGTTTGATTCGAGAGATGTAACCGCTGCGAGATGTCTTCCACGGACAACCCGTCGTAGCGGCTCAGCATGAAAATCGTGCGGACGCTCTCGGACAGCGACTGGATGTGGGAGTGGATCGTTTGTTCGGCCTCTCTGGCGTGGAGGATTTCCGCCAGGGGCGCTTCGGGGCGATCCAGGAGGGCGATGAGGGAGTCCAGGTGTCTCAGCCTGAGCGCGCTGGTCCGGTAGTAGTCGATGACCTTGTGACGGAGGATGCCGAGCAGGTATGCCCGTAACGGTGTGGAGGGGCGGAGGGTTTCCCGACCGGTCCAAAGGGCGGAAAATGTCTCTTGAAGAATATCCTCACATACCTCCTTGACACCGGTCTTCCGGTAAGCCTGGACAAACAGCAACCGGCTGTAACGGCGGTAGATTTCGGAAAAGGCTTCCCTGCTCCCTTGCTGTAAGGCACACACTAACGATTGGTCATCGAAGGTCTCTATCATAGCAGGTTGCATGGCTTTCTAAATGTAATGCATAAAAGCAAAATTTAATAATTTATTCATGCTCCTTTGCTTTAACTTCGGCGCATGCAGTTTCTGGACGAGGACTTCCTATTGACAACCAAAACGGCGCGCCTGCTTTATCACGATCACGTCAGCGCGCTACCCATCATAGATTATCACTGTCACTTGTCGCCTTCGCTCATCGCGGGGGATCATCGCTTCGCCAACCTTACCGAAGCGTGGCTCGCGGGAGACCATTACAAATGGAGGGCCATGAGGGCCAACGGCGTGTCCGAAGCCTATTGCACGGGGGGCAAACCCGATGCGGAAAAGTTCGCCCGCTGGGCGGAGACGGTACCCTATACCTTGCGAAACCCGTTGTATCACTGGACCCACCTGGAGCTGCAACGGTATTTCGGGGTGCGCGAAATATTGAACCCGACGACCGCGTCCGGTATATATGACACCTGTTCGGGTATGTTACAGACGCCAGAGTTTTCGGTTCGTTCGATCCTGACCCGCATGAAGGTCGAGGTCGTCTGTACTACCGACGATCCCGCGGATACGCTGCACGATCATCGCGCCATCGCGGCGTCCGGCTTTGGGACGAAGGTATATCCCGCCTTCCGCCCGGATAACGCGCTGTTGGTGGACAACCCGGCCGCTTTTAACGGCTATATGGAGCGGCTGGAGGGGGCCACGCAGCAATCGATCACGACCTATGGGGATTTATTGATGGCGCTCCGCAACCGGCATGACTTTTTTGCCGCGAACGGCTGCACGGTTTCAGACCACGGTCTGGAAGAAATGTATGCCGACGATTTTTCCGTGGATACGGTGAACCGGGTGTTCGACCAGGTACGCCTGGGTCAGCTTCCCGACGAGGCATCGCGGCGGCAGTTCAAGTCGGCCCTGCTCCACCAGCTGGCGGAGTGGGACCATGAAAAGGGCTGGGTTCAACAGTTCCACCTGGGCGCCCTCCGTAACAACAATACGCGTAAATGGCGGGAGCTCGGACCCGACACCGGCTGGGACTCCATCGGCGACTTTGCGCAGGGACGCGCGTTGTCACGTTTCCTCGACAGGTTGGACACCAACGACCACCTGGCCAGGACGATCCTCTATAACCTGAACCCCGCCGACAACGCGGTCATGGCCACCATGATCGGGAACTTCAATGACGGCACCATCCCCGGTAAAGTCCAGTTCGGGTCGGCGTGGTGGTTCCTGGACCAAAAGGACGGGATGACGCAACAGCTCAATACCCTCTCGAACATGGGGCTGATCAGCCGGTTCGTGGGGATGCTCACCGATTCACGCAGTTTTCTTTCCTTCCCCCGGCACGAATATTTCCGCAGGCTCGTCTGCCGGCTCTTCGGTGAAGAGGTGGAGGGCGGCGAGCTTCCCGGGGACATCCCCTGGATCGCCAAGATCGTGAGCGACATCTGCTATTATAATGCGAAGCAATATTTTGGATTCGTATGACCTCCATCGTCGTTTGTTTCGGGGAAATCCTGCTGAGGATGTCCCCCGCACTGGAAGGCCACTGGCTGCAGGATGCCAGGATGCCCGTTTTTGTTGGCGGAGCGGAGGCTAACGTGGCCTGCGCCCTGGCCAGCTGGAACCAGCCCGTGGCGTATTGTACCGCCATGCCGGATAACTACCTCAGCCGTGACATGGCCGCCTGGCTCGAAGGTCGCGGCGTGGATACGTCTCCCGTCCTATGGACGGGCCAGCGCGTCGGCGCCTATTACCTGCCCCAGGGGTCTGACCTGCAACACGCGGGGGTGATCTACGACCGGGCCGGATCGGCTTTTGCCGGCCTCGCGGCCGGCGCGATCGACTGGGACCTCGTGCTCCAGGACGCCGGTTGGTTCCACTTCAGCGCCATCAGCCCCGCCCTGACGCCCTCGGTGGCGGCGCTTTGCCGCGAAGGGCTCGAGGCGGCGACCCGCAAGGGACTCTCCATTTCGGTGGACCTCAACTACCGCTCCAAGCTCTGGCAATACGGCGTATCTCCGGTGTCGGTGATGCCGTCGCTCGTGGAGTATTGCGACGTCGTGATGGGGAACCTTTGGGCGGCGGAGAGCCTGCTGGGGATACCGGTCGACAAGGACGTCCACCAGCAGGGCTCGAAACAACGGTACCTCGATCATTCGCGGTCCACCTCGGAAGCGATCCTCGCCCGTTATCCCCGTTGTCGCCGCGTGGCGCACACCTTCCGATTCGAAAAGGTTTCCGAAGGGCTGCACTACTACGCGACGCTGTTCTCCCGGGATGGCGGTCTTCACGTGTCCCGTGAATTCCGTACCGACGCCGTGGTCGACAAGGTGGGAAGCGGCGATTGTTTCATGGGCGGCCTGATCTACGGGGGCGTCCAGGGCTGGGACCCGCAGCGGACCATCGACTACGCCGCCGCGGCCGCGATCGGCAAGCTCCAGGAGAAAGGCGACTCCACCCGTCAAACCGTAGCACAGGTTTTGCAAACGATCCAGCAACATGCATAATATACTTCAGCAAATAAAGACACAAGGGGTGCTTCCCCTTTATTTCCACCCCGATCCCTCTGTCTGCGAGGACGTATTGACGGCGCTATACGACGCCGGTATCCGTGTCGTCGAGTTTACCAACCGGGGCGCGGAGGCGCTGTCGAATTTCTCCCGGTTGCTGGCGTTGCGCGACAGGTCCCTGCCCGGTTTGCTGCTGGGCATCGGGACGATCAAGACGGGCGACCAGGCGCGTGCGTACATCGCTGCCGGCGCGGACTTCCTGATCTCGCCGGGCGTAGTGCCGGAGGTCGGGGACGTCGCTTTAGCCGCCGGCAAATTTTGGGTGCCGGGGTGTATGACCCCCACCGAGATCATCGTGGCGGAAGGCTTGGGCGCGACGTTCGTAAAGTTGTTCCCCGGGAACCTATTGACACACGCGTTTGTGTCGGCAGTCCGCGATCTTTTCCCCGAGATGGCATTTATGCCGACCGGGGGGGCGGAGCCGGAGCGCGGGAACCTCGAGGCGTGGTTCAAATCGGGGGTTATTGGGGTGGGGATGGGGAGCAGGCTTATCAGCCCTTCTTTGCTGGCCGCCAAGGACTATGCGAGGCTCATGGAGGAAACGCGACGCGTGCTGGCGCTGGTACGGGAAATCCGCGGCGGCGTCTAGGGCTCGTAGGGCCGCTCGACGACGGCGCGGACGGAGTCGGGGGGGACGTTGCGGAAGATGGTGACGAAGACGGCTTCGGCCAGGCGGCCGGCGCGGTAGATGGGGAGGGTGTCGGTGCGGGTGAGGTAGGGGAGGAAGAAGGAGGGGAGGGCAGACGGCGGTTGATATTCGCGGCTGTTGGTGACGAAACAATAGTCGGTTACCTGGTCCCAGTCGCGGGCCCGGTGTTGATTTACCCAATAGAATTGATGGATGTTGCGCATGGGGCCGAGCACGAGGGTGTGGCGGTGTAGCGGTCCGGCGATGTAAAAGTCGACGTGGGCGCCGTTGAACCAATTGACCTGGAGGAACTGGTAGTCGGGGCTGAGGGCGCCGCTGCGGACCTGGTCGGTCAGGAGGCTGTCGAGTTGCGTCCGCGTTTGGCCCCAGCCGTACATGTCGAGGGTGAAGTCGTCCTTATGGTAGTCCTTGGTGAGCGCGGGTTTGTCGCCGGTGAGGTCGGGGATGCCGGTATTGATGGCGAAAATGCCGGCCAGGACAATAAAGACGGTGAGTCCGAGGCTGCCCCACAGCACAGGTGGAACGCCGGGTTTGACGCGGCGGTCGGCGAGCCAGGCGGCGGGCAGGAGCATCAGGGATAAATAAGAAGGGCCGGTCCAGTGGGGTAACGTTTCGCGACGGGTGCTGAGGGCCCAGACAAAGGCGATGAGAGGGAGGCTCATGCACAACAGGAAGACGAGCTGGCGGGGTTCAAGGTAGCGCCGGCGCCGATAGGCGAAGAGCGCGCAGCCGATCAGGACGACCACCGGGACGGAATTGTAAAAAATCTCGCCCAGGACCTGCTGGGTCAGGTTGCCCCAGTTGATCAGCTCCTGTTTGCCCAGCGTCCGGTTGCCGTGGTAGACAAAAGACGCCCAGCCGTGGTGTATGTTCCAGTAAACGATGGGGAAGAAACAGGCGATGGTGATCAGACCGCCGAAGTACATAAAGGGATTGGTAAGCTCCCGACGGTCGCGGAGCAGGACATAGAGCCCGGCCCCGGCCCACAAAAAGACGCCGTGGTACTTCGACAGGACGGACAGTCCGACGGCGAGGCCAAAGATCAGCCAGCGCCGGTTGCGGTCCTGCCGGCTGGAGAACAGCCGCACGAGCACGAGCAGGGATAACAGCCAGAAAAAGGACTGGGCGGTGTCGGGCAGGATAAACACGCCGCAGATAACGGTGACGTATAGGGAGCTGGCATAGAGCAGTGCGGCATAGTAGCCGGTCCGGGGACTCTTCAGGCGCAGCCCGATCAGGTAAGCCATGTAGAGGTTGAGCGTCCCAAAAAGGAGGGCGGGCAGCCGCAGCGTCCAGGTGGTATGGGCGGTCTGGCCGCCGTTGAGGATGCGCACGACCCAGGCGATCATGGCGGGATGGTCGAAGTAGCTCCAGTCCGGGTAGCGGGGATACAGTGCGTAATAGACCTCGTCGTTACCCAATTCGATGGTGGTTGCCGCGACGATACGCAGGACGAGCGAGCAAGCCATCAGGATGAGCACTTTCCTTTGCGCATCGTTTTTTTCCATGGGGGACACTTTGAAGTCGGCGTCAAATTTAAGTGTATTTTAGGGGAACCTTAAAAACAAGCGCTCATGATCCAACGATTCCTTGCCGTACTGTTCCTGGCCGCCTTGACGGTGGCGGCCGCCAAACACAAACCCCGGGTCCTGGTCTTTAGCAAGACGGGAGGGTACCGGCACAGCATGATCGGACCGGGCAAGCTGGCCATCATGGCGATGGGACGGGAGAACGGGTTCGACGTGGATACGACGGAGGATTCCACCGTTTTCACGGATGCGAACCTGAAGAAGTACGACGCCATCGTTTTTCTCAGCACTACGGGGAATGTGCTGGATGACGCGGAACAGGACGCGATGCAGCGGTTTATAGAATCGGGAAAGGGTTTCGTGGGCGTACACGCAGCCACGGATACGGAGTATGGGTGGCCGTGGTATGGGAAGCTGGTCGGCGCCTACTTTGTCAAGCACCCGGCCCAGCAACAGGCGACGATACACGTAGTGGATTCGACCGACATATCGACCCGGCACCTGCCCACGACCTGGAGCCGGTTCGACGAGTGGTACAATTTCAGGGATATACAACCGGACCTGCACGTGCTGCTCACGATCGACGAGCACAGCTACACCGGGGGCTCCAACGGAAACTTCCATCCGATGGCGTGGAGGCATAGCTATGATGGCGGCCGCGCTTTTTATACCGAGCTGGGGCATACGGAGGAGTCGTGGAAGGATCCGTTGTACCTGAAGCACGTGCTCGGCGGTATAAAATACGCGCTGGGAGAGGCAAAATGAGTCCAGGCATACATGACATCTACAGCCTGCTCGTCGCCCTGGGTTTGGGCGCGGCCGTGGGTTTGGAACGGGAGTATCGCTCCAAGGCGGCGGGTTTCCGGACGCTGACGATGATCAGCCTGGGTTCCTGCTTGTTCACGCTGATGTCCTACTACATCGGCGGCCCGGGCAACCCGGACCGGATCGCGGCGAATATCGTGCAGGGGATCGGCTTCCTCGGGGCCGGTGTGATCTTCAAGGATGGCTTTTCCGTCTCGGGTCTGACCACCGCCACGGCGATATGGGTAGCCTCCGCCATCGGCATGACGGCCGGCACCGGAAATTACGCGCTGGCGGCGTTTACCGCGGTGGTGGCGTTGATCGTGCTGGGGGTCTTTGAGCGCGTCCAATTTTGGCTGGACCGGCTCCACCAGCGGCGGAACTACCGGGTAACCTTTGACCGGGCGGCGCTGCCCCCGGAGGGCGTGGAGGAGGATTTCCGGCGCAGCGGGTTGAAATACATCAAGCAAAAGGAGAGCCGGAACGGCAACCTGGTTACGAGCTGGTACGAGGTGTATGGCAACGCCGGGTGCTTTGCCGCGCTGGACAGGGCCCTGCTGGAGGATGAGCGGGTCTCGTCGTTCGACAACGAAACGCCGCCGTGAGAAGCGCATCCAATTCGTAAATTTGCCGGTAAAAGAAGTCATCGCGGCATTGTCCTCCATACTGACCAGCCCTATCGAGTACCTTAAGGGTGTCGGGCCCCAAAGGGCCGACCTGCTGAAAAAGGAACTGCAAATCTTTACGTTCGGGGATCTCCTGGACTGTTTTCCCTTCCGGCATATCGACAAAACACAGGTGTTGCCCATCCGGGCCTTGTCCGGGCAGGCGGACTATGTGCAGGTATCCGGCGCGGTGCTCAGCCTGGAGGAACAGGGGGAAAAACGGGGGCGCCGCCTGGTGGCCACCGTCTCCGACGGGACAGGCGTGCTGGAATTGACGTGGTTCCAGGGTATCCCCTGGGCGCTGAAGCGGGTACAGGTGGGTGGCCGTTACCTCATCTTTGGAAAACTGACGTTCTTCCTGGGCAAGCCCCAGATCGTACACCCGGAAATAGAGGACTTCGTCCCGGAAAAGCTCCAGGGGAAGCCTTTTCTCGAGCCGGTCTACCCCAGCACGGAGAAGCTCAAGGCCAGGGGGCTGAACGGGCGGCAGATGGGCAAGCTGGTTTGGCAGCTGTTCGAGTCGCTGGGGCCCAAGGATTTTCCGGAGAATCTGCCGGCGGACATGGTCGCGCGGCTGGGTTTTCCCTCCCGTTATGATGCCTACCGGCAGGTGCACTTTCCCGCCCGGCTGGAATTTTTTAACAAAGCCGTGGAACGGCTAAAGTTCGAGGAATTCTTTTTTTCCCAGCTCCGGTTGAACATCGCCAAGGCCAGGCGCCATAAGGAATCGCACGGGCCGCTTTTCGGAAAGGTGGGCGACTCGTTCAACCGGTTTTACAAGGAATGCCTCCCGTTCGAGCTCACCAACGCACAAAAGCGCGTACTCCGGGAAATCCGGCAGGACACCGGCCAGGGTAAGCAGATGAACCGGTTGCTCCAGGGCGACGTGGGCAGCGGCAAAACCATCGTGGCGGTACTGTCGTTGCTGCTGGCCATAGACAATGGCTTCCAGGGGTGTCTCATGGCCCCCACGGAAATACTCGCGCAACAGCACTACGAAGGGATCAGCGCCTTGCTGGCGCCCCTGGACATCAAGGTGGCCCTGCTGACGGGATCAACAAAAGCCGCCGCCAAACGGGCGGCGCTCCGGAGGCTGGCGGAAGGTGACATCCACATCGTGATCGGGACGCACGCGCTCATCGAAGACACCGTACAGTTCCAGCGGCTTGGGCTGGCGGTGATCGACGAGCAACATCGTTTTGGCGTAGCCCAACGCGCCAGTCTTTGGAAAAAAGCCAGCATACCCCCGCATATACTCGTTATGACAGCGACGCCCATTCCACGGACGCTGGCGATGACGGCCTACGGGGACCTGGATTATAGCGTCATGGACGAGCTGCCCCCGGGGCGCCAGCCAATCGTGACGGTGCACCGGCACGAGTCCGGCCGGCCGAAGGTGATGGACTTTATCAAAAGCGAGATCGCCAAGGGGCGACAGGCGTATATCATTTTTCCGCTGATCGAGGAATCGGAAAAACTGGCCTACGAAGACCTGATGAAGGGCTATGAAAACGTAAAGGCATACTTCCCCGAGCCGGCCTATTGGATCAGCATGGTGCACGGACGGCAGACCACGGAGGTAAAGGAGACTAATATGCAGCGGTTCGTAAAAGGGGATACCCAGATCATGGTGTCCACCACCGTCATCGAGGTAGGGGTAAACGTACCCAACGCGAGCGTGATGGTGATCGAAAGCTCCGAGAAGTTCGGGCTTTCCCAGCTCCACCAGCTCCGCGGCCGGGTGGGGCGGGGCAGCGAACAGAGCTATTGTATCCTGATGACGGGCGGGCAGCTTGGCCAGGAGGCCCGGGAGCGCGTCCGCATCATGACCGCCACGCAAAACGGGTTCGAGATCGCCGAAAAGGACCTGGAGCTCAGGGGACCCGGGGACATCGAGGGGACCCGTCAGAGCGGGGTGTTAAACTTCCGCCTGGCTTCGATAGTCCAAGACAAGCAATGGCTGGACCTGGCCAAAGGGGAAGCTGTGCGGATCGCCGACGCCGATCCGGAGCTGCTGCTGGACGACCACCGGCCCATCCGTGCGTTTCTTTTGTCTCAAAAGGGTAAAACCGCCTGGAGTAAAATATCTTAGCACAACTTTTGCGCGGTCCTTGCCGTTTATTGTAATGAAGGACGCGCCCCCGCGGGCGCCAACACTCAAATAGATGAACCACATGTTCCAAAGGACGGCGCTATTTCTTTTCCTATCGACCCTGGGTTGGCTTGATGGACGCGCCCAGTCACCCGGAACCCTGTTATTCGCCGAGAACAAAGGCCAATGGAACAAGTCCGTGCTGTTCAGCGCGGATATGCAGGAAAGCGGATTCTATCTCAACCCCGCTGGATATACGGTGCTCAACCGCCAGGAATTCGACCTGACGGGTAAGCCGCTGAACGGCGTGCCGACGGCGCACGTGGGCGCCGGGAACCCGTCCCTTCCGACGTTCAACCTGGGCGGCGCGCCGGCTAACCCCGGTAAAGAGCCGAACGATTCCATGATCGTCAAAACCTATACGTATGGCGTGCAGTTCGCGGGCGCCAGCGCCGGCGTGCAGATACTGCCCGACAAGCCCACCGGCGGTTACAACAATTATTTCCTGGGGAATGACCGTTCTGCCTGGGCCTCCCACTGCCGGGTCTTCCAGGGCGTGATGTACAAGGACCTCTATCCGGGTATCGACGTACGCTATTACTCCGAAGCGGGCAGCCTCAAGTATAACATCATCGTCCACCCCGGGGCCGATCTTTCACAGGTCCAGCTGCAATACCAGTCCGTCACCAGTTTGTATGTAAAAAGCAACCAGCTCCACGTGGTCACACCCCTGGGCGAGACGCTGGAGCAGGTGCCCGACTCCTATCAGCCGGGCGATTCGGGACGGACCAGCGTGAACATGCGGTACAAGGTCAAGGGGAACGTTGTGACCTTCAACGCCGGGGACTACGACCACAGCAAGCTGCTGGTGATCGATCCTGCGTTCAAGTTCTGCTCCTTTACCGGGAGCAAGGGAGACAACTGGGGTTTTACGGCAACCTATGGCGGGGACGGGAGCATGTATATGGGCGGTATCTCCCAGAACGGCTACCTGACGACGGCCGGCGCCTATCAGCCGGGTTTCCAGGGAACGGCCGTGCAAAGCGCGTACCCGCCGGACGTGGCGATCATCAAGCTGAGCCCCGACGGTACGCAGGAGGAATGGGCCACCTACCTGGGTGGCAAGGACGACGACGAGCTGCCGACCAGCATGATCGAGAACCACAACGGCGACCTGATCGTAGTGGGACACACCCGGTCCGCCGATTTCCCGAGATACAGCACCATAGGTGCCGGCGGCGCCTGGGACATTTTTGTATCCAGGCTGAGCAACGACGGCTCGCAATTGCTGGGGTCCATCGTGATCGGGGGATCCGGACAGGACGGCAGCAACATCACCGACCAGTACGAGCAACCGCTCGGGGCGCAGTCGTTGAAACAGAACTACGGAGACGATTCCCGGAGCGAGGTGATCGTCGATAAGAACGATAATATCTACGTCGCGTCCTGTACCCGGTCGCCGGCTTCCGGTCCCGGCGCATTTCCGACGCTAAACGGTTTTCAGACGACCAACAAGGGCGCCCAGGACGGCGTCGTGATCAAGATCAACGCAGCGGACAACACATTAATGTGGAGCACCCTGTTGGGCGGCAGCGACGAGGACGCCTGTTATGTACTGGACATCAGCCCGATCACGGGCCAGCTGTTCGTGGCCGGGGGGACCGCTTCCAGCGACTTACCCGGCGTGCCTGCCTCCGGCGTGGTGCAACCTAAATACGGGGGGGCGATCGATGGGTATATCACCTGGCTGCAGGACAACGGGAATTCGGTCAGCCTGGTAAAGTCCACCTACCTGGGCACGGGCGCCGTCGACCAGATCTACGGTCTCCAGTTCGACCGGCTGGGTTTCCCCTATGTCACCGGGACGACCCTCAGCGCCAGCTGGCCGATCATCAACGCGCCCTACAACGTCAAAAGCGCCAAGCAATTTATCTGCAAGCTGCAGCCCGATCTTTCGGCCTATGTCTACTCCACTACGTGGGGTACGGCCTCCGCCGCGGGCGCGGGCCCCAATATTTCGCCCGTGGCGTTCCTGGTGGATCGCTGCGAAAACGTCTATGTGTCCGGTTGGGGCGGGATCGTCGACCACGGTAACGGGTATCCTTCGTCGGGCACGGCCGGTTTGCCTCTCACGCCCAGCCCCGCGCAGGGGACCACCGACGGGAGCGACTTCTACTTCTTTGTCATGCAAAAAAACGCGACCGGTCAACTCTACGGTAGCTTTTTTGGTCAGAACGGGGGCAACTTCCAGGAACACGTGGACGGGGGCACCAGCCGTTTCGACGTAAATGGCGTGATCTACCAGGCCATCTGCGCCAACTGTTACGGGGGAGCGGTGTTCCCCACCAAACCGCGGAACGTTTTCGCGCCGGACAACGGCACGTTGAAAGCCGGTTCGGTCGGGGGATGTAATGAGGCCGGCGTCAAGATCGCCTTCAACCTGGCCGGGGTGGGCTCGGGTGTAAAAGCCTCGATCACCGGGAAGGCATTCTCCAACCTCGGCTGTATACCCCTGCTCGTTAATTTTACCGATACCATCGGCAATGCGGTGACCTACGACTGGAATTTCGGCGACGGCACCCCCGACCTGACCACCACCGTGCCCACTACCAGCCATACCTATACCGCCACGGGCGTATACAAGATCCGGCTGATCTCCATCGATCCCAGCAGCTGTAACGGGCAAGACACTTCGTATACCATCATCCGCGCCGCAGACGACAGCGCCCACGTGGACTGGACGTATGCTAAGATACCGCCGTGCGAAAACCTGGGCTACCAGTTCACGAACAACTCTACCACCGCGCCCGGCGCCAACCCGTTCACCGATACTTCCTTTACCTGGTCGTTTGGGGATAACAGCCCGCTTGTCCGGGCGGGTACCGAAGGAGAAACGCACAGCTATCCCGCCGCAGGCGTATACGACGTCAAGCTCACCCTGACGGATACCAGCTATTGTAACGCACCCGAAACCGTTGAACGCACCCTCCGCGTGGCGGCCAACGTCAAGGCGCAGTTCGACGGGCCGACCAACGGGTGCGCGCCCGACTCGGTCCAGTTCACCGACGAATCGATCGGCGGGACACAATGGAGCTGGACCTTCGGGGACGGTACGTCGTCCACGGACGAAAGCCCGCTGCATTACTACCCCAACCCGGGGACCTATACCATCAAGCTGGTCGTCACCGACCCGTCGACGTGCAACAAGATAGACTCCACGACCTCGGTGCTGACGCTCGTGCCCAAACCCACTGCCGGTTTCAGCTGGGCGCCCAACCCGCCCCTCAACAACACACCCACGGTCTTTACCAACAGCTCCTCGGAAGACGCCGTGCGCTTCAAGTGGCTGTTTGGGGATGGCGACACGCTCAACACCACGAGCCGGGATACGGTTGTCCACCAGTACAATACCACGGGGAATTTCAACGCCTGCCTGATCTCCTTCAACGCCAACGGCTGCTCGGACACGGTCTGCCAGGTAGTGAGCGCCCTGGTGTCCCCGGATATCGACGTCCCGAACGCCTTTACGCCGGGCCGGTTCGGGGTGAACAGCGTGATCAAGGTAAAGGGTTTTGCGATCGCCAAGATGGAGTGGCGGATATTCAACCGCTGGGGACAGGTGGTGTTCACGTCTGAAAGCCCGGACGACGGCTGGGACGGGACATACCGGGGCACGCTCCAGCCCATGGACGTGTATGCGTATACCCTGAGCGTGGAGTTCACCGACGGCACCCAGGCGCGAAGGACCGGGGACATCACATTGTTACGTTAACGCCTTTGGATTTGAGGGGCGCTTGGCGTAACTTAATATAGAAAAGGGGATCTTTTGAAGAAATCGCCATTTGCCTGGCTTTCCTGGCTACTGCTCTGTAGCTCACCCGCGTTTTCCCAAACGGGCGGTCCCTTTCAATTTATAGAGAACAAAGGCCAGTGGGACAAGTCCGTCTCCTACCGCGTAGCGCTCGAGGGGAGCGGGTTCGCCCTGAGCCCGGACGGGTATACGGCAGTCATGTACGATCAGAAGGACTACGAACGGGTTCAGGCCATCGTCCACGGGCGGCCGCGGATATCGCCTTTGACATCGGACTCTTTTTTGGTCCACCGCCACGCCTATACCGTCCGGTTCCTGGGCGCCAACCCCGCCGCACGGCTCATCCCCTCCAAGCAGGAAGAGGGGTTCAATAACTATTTTATCGGGAAGGACCCATCCAAATGGGCGTCGAAATGCCGGGTCTACGACGAGGTCACCTACAAAGACCTTTACCCGGGTATCGACGCGCGGTATTATTCGGATGGGGGACGCCTGAAGTACGACCTGATCGTGCATCCCGGGGCGGACCTTTCGCAGGTCCGTCTTTCGTATGGATATACCACCGGGTTGCGTGTCCACGCTGGTGAGCTGCACGTGGGGACCACGGTGGGCGAATCCCTCGAACGGGTGCCGGAATCATACCAGCCGGGCGACAGCGGCAGGGCGGGCGTCGCCATGCGGTACAAGGTCCGCGGGAACGTGGTCTCCTTCGAGCCGGGGGCGTACGATCACAACAGGACACTGGTCATCGACCCGACCTTCTACTTCTGTTCCTTTACGGGCAGCCCCGCCGACAACTGGGGCTTTACCGCGACATACGGGGCCGACGGGAGCATGTACCTCGGTGGTATCGCCGACGCCGGTTTCGATACATCGCCCGGCGCCTACCAGGTCAACTTCAAGGGTGAGGACGGCTCGGGCATACCGGGCGACATCGCCATCATCAAGCTCACCTGGAACGGACAAAACCGCGAATGGGCCACCTACATAGGCGGCTCATCGCAGGACCAGCCGCACAGCCTGATCGAAAACCCCGCAGGGGAGCTGATCATCGCCGGGCGCAGCAGCTCGCAGGACTTCCCGCTGCGTATCCCGGCGGTCATCGGCGGTGGGGGCGGCTGGGACATCATCGTGTGCCGGCTGAGCGCCGACGGCAGCCAGCTGCTGGGTTCGATGAAGATCGGCGGCGATGGCGCCGACGGTGTCAACATCGCGGACTATTCCGCGCAGGGCACCAACTCGCTCAAACAGAATTATGGAGACGACGCCCGCAGCGAAGTGAACGTGGACGCGGCTGGAAACGTATACCTGGCGTCCTGTACCCAATCCAAGAAATTTCCCGTTACGGCGGGTGCCTTCCAAAGTACCCTGAACGGGTTCCAGGACGGCGTGGTGCTCAAGATCAATCCCCAGGTCAACAATATCCTTTGGGCGACGTACCTGGGCGGGAGCGGGAACGACGCGGCCTACGTGATAGACCTGTCTCCCACGGTCCCGGGCGCTATATACGTAGGGGGAGGAACGACGAGCGACGATTTTCCCGCCAGGGGCGGGTTGCAACCGGCTTTTGCCAAGGGCACCTGTGACGGCTTCGTGTCGTGGCTGACCGACAACGGCAACAGCGTCACGCTGAACAAAAGCACCTATATCGGGACGCCGGGCATCGACCAGGTCTACGGCGTCAAGTTCGACAAGCTCGGCTATCCCTATATCATGGGCACCACCACGGGGACCTGGCCCATCATCAACGCACCCTACAATGTCCCGGGCAGCCGCCAGTTCATCTGCAAGCTCCAGCCCGACCTTTCGGCCTATGTCTATTCGACGGTATGGGGGACGGTCTCGACGGTGCCGAATATATCGCCCGTGGCCTTTTTGGTGGACCGCTGCGAAAACGTGTACGTTTCCGGTTGGGGCGGCCGGGTCAATAACATAGAAGGGTACCAGTCCGCGGGGACTGCCGGTTTGCCCATCACGCCGGGAAACGTACAGCCGCTGACCGACGGGAGCGATTTTTACTTTTTCGTCATGCAAAGAAATGCGGCCGGCCAGCTTTATGGAAGCTTCTTTGGCCAGAAGGGCGGCCAGTTCCAGGAGCACGTCGACGGGGGCACCAGCCGCTTTGATAAGAACGGGGTCATCTACCAGGGTATCTGCGCGAACTGCGGGGGCGGCGCCTATTTTCCGACCACCCAGAGGGCTTATGCCCCTAACAACAAATCGAATGGACGTTGTAACGAGGCGGGCGTCAAGATCGGCTTCAACCTGGCGGGTGTCGGTTCCGGTTTGAAGGCGACCATCGACGGACGTCCGGCTTATGCCCACCTCGGTTGCGCCCCGCTCCAGGTGCACTTTACGGATACCATTGCCAACGCGGTGACCTATATCTGGAGCTTCGGGGACGGAACGCCCGACCAGACCACGACGACGCCATCCACCGATCACGGGTATCCCAACGTCGGCGTGTATACCGCGCGGCTGATATCGATCGACCCCAACAGCTGCAACGGCGCGGACACTTCCTATGTCACGCTGACGTCCAGGAACAACGAGGCCCTGGTGTCGTATACCCTGGTCAAGTTGCCGCCGTGCGACAGCCTTACCTACCGTTTTTATAACCATTCCACCGGCGGGACGTTCTCCGACAGCGCTTTTGTCTGGAACTTCGGGGATGGCACCCCCACCGTAACCACCGGGCTGGACTCGGTCGATCACCGGTTCCCCGCGGCGGGCACCTACACGGTCGTCCTGACCATGCAGGACACCGGTTACTGCAACTCCCCCCAGTCGGACAGCCTGATGCTCAATATTTCCCCGCTGGTCAAGGCGGGCTTTAACACCCCGGCGGCGGGGTGTGCGCCTTACGACGCCGTTTTCAATACCATCATCAAGGGCGGTCAGCATTTTTACTGGAGTTTCGGGGACGGACAAACGTCGACGGAGGTGATGCCGACGCACCTGTATCCCAAGCCGGGAACTTACGTGGTAAAGGAAGTGGTGGTCGACTCCAATTCCTGTAACATCATCGACTCGACCACCCAAACGATCACCGTGTCGGGGAGCCCCGTGGCGGACTTCGGCTGGGCGCCCAACCCCTCCCGCGAAAATACGCCCACGGTGTTCACCAACACCTCGTCGCCGGACGCGGTCCGTTTCGTATGGATGTTCGGAGACGGGGATTCGCTGGCCACTACTTCCAGGGATACGGTGGCGCACCAATACAATATAAGTGGTACCTTTAATGCCTGTTTGGTCGCCATCAACGCGACCGGCTGCCCTGATACCACGTGCAGCGCCATACCCGCCATTATCCTACCCCTGCTCGACGTACCCAACGCCTTTACCCCGGGCCGTTTCGGCGTCGACGGCGTCATCAAGGTAAAGGGCTTCGGCATCGCCAAAATGGACTGGAAAATATTTAACAGATGGGGACAGCTCGTGTTCGAATCCCAAAGTCCGGACGACGGATGGGACGGGAAATACCGGGGTGTCCTTCAACCTATGGATGTATATGCGTATACCTTGAAGGCGACGTTTACGAATGGTCAGGGGACAACGAAGACGGGGGATATTACGTTATTAAGATAGTGTGGTTTGGGATTCCTTGCGTGACTTGCCGCGCTCCGGCGCGGACCCCGAAGGGGCAACATATAGGCGCTTCGGCGTCAACAAAAGACAAAAACTATGGAAAAGACGATGCGGCGTTTGGCCGCCCTGTGGCTGCTTGGGTTTGTTGTCGCGCAAGGACCGCTTACGGTCTCTGCACAGGACCTTCATTTTTCCCAATATTTCAACGCGCCCCTCCTGGTAAACCCAGCCAACACGGGTTTCCTGCCCGAGGCGGACTACCGGCTGGGTGCGAATTACCGGAACCAGTGGAGCACTATCATGCAGGTGCCCTACCAGACCATGAGCGTTTTTGGCGACGCCCAGGTCTTCCGCAACCGGATCGACAACGGCTGGCTGGGGCTCGGCGGTGTGCTGCTGCGTGACGTAGCCGGCAGCGGCAGCCTCACGTCGACGGAGGCCTACGGCTCCATCGCGTATCACCAGATGCTGGGGCTGTCATCCCTGCTGACCGCCGGCTTTAACGTCGGCTGGGCGCAAAAGCGCATCGACGTCACCCGCCTGAAATTCCCCGACCAGTTCGACGGCAAATTCTTCGACGCCGGCGTGCCCACCGGGGTGGCGCTCGACAACACCCAAACCAGCTACCTCGACATGCAGGCCGGTCTGAACTATGCGTGGTTCCCCAACGAACGCGCCTATGTCAACGTCGGCTTCTCCGTCCAGCACATCAACCACGCCCGCGAAACCTTCTTCGAATCGAGCGACCTCGGCTTCGGTCTGATCCCCCGCCGTTACATCGCCAACATAGACGCCCGTTTCAAGACCACCGACAATATGTGGATCATCAACCCGAACGTATACTACACCACCGACGCCGGCGCCACCGAGATCATGCTCGGTTTGAACGCGGAGTACAACCTCGCGGGCGACGGGACCAATCGGTTGATCGGGGGATTGTACTATCGTACGGGGGACGCCGCGATCGTGATGATCGGATTCCAGGTGAAGAATGTGGTGTTGTCCTTCTCGTACGATATAACGATGTCGTCGCTGAAGAATTATAATGGGTCGCGGGGGGCGTATGAGTTTTCGGCGCAGTATAATGGGTTTTATGATGAGTATAATGGGAATCGGAGGGAAAGTCTTTGCCCGAGTTTTTGAGCTGGCGCCCTAACACCCCTTCGCACCTGGCGCGCCGGCGTTTTGGGAGGGTATTTTTCCCGTTTTTTATTATACTATGTTTAATTCGGGATCAAAAATTTTGAGAAGCGGATTTTTTTCTTTTAGATTTATGGCGTCCTAATGTTGGGACGCCTTTTTTTTCGCACCCTCCGAAACAGCTTATCACAACCTGACAACCCAACTTGAACTGTTTATGCGGTGCGGCTCTGCTTTGCTCATTCTGTGGCTTACCTTAT
>NZ_DATJIY010000160.1:0-98234 GCF_035492835.1 Dinghuibacter sp. | reverse complement strand
GGCGAAGTCAAGACGATCTGACCCAAGCGCACATATTGCCGCAACGGTAAAAAAACTCTACCTTGTCGTTCATGCCCGAACCGAAAAGTGCTGCTGCAACATTCACGAGCAAAGAGGCGAACCTGTTCCGCGCGTTGGTTGAAAACCACCAGGGATTTATCGCGCTCCTGGACGAAAACCTGCACGTTTTGTTCAGGAGCGCTTCCGCAGAGCGGATAACGGGCTGGGCTAATGACGAGCTGAAAGAAATGCCCGAGTCCCTGTTGCACCCCGAGCGGGTCGATGAAGTAAAAAACGCGTTTGCCAGGGCCCTCGATAACCCGGGCGCCGCCGTCCCGCTGGCATCCTGCATGCTACACAAAAAGGGGCACTACATCTGGCTCGAAGGCACGGTGACCAACAGGCTCCAGGACCCCGACATCCGGGGGCTCATCGTCAACCTGCAGGACATCACCGAAAGAAAAAAATACGAAGAAAAGCTCGTCAAGATCAACCGGCTCTACCGTTTCATCAGCCAGATCAACCAGACCATCGTAAAGTCCACCGACGAGCGCGCACTGTATGCCGAAGCTTGTCGCATCGCCGTGGAGGCCGGGAGCTTCCGGCTGGCCTGGGTCGGGTTGGTCGACGAAAGGAATGAGTACATCGTTCCCGTTGTGCACGCGGGAGCGGAAGAGGACTATTTGTCCAGGATAAAGGCGGTCCCTATAACCGGGCCCATGGAAAACCTCGGCCCCGGCGGCCGCACGATCCGGGAGGGCGCTCATTATATCTGCAACGACATCGAAGCAGCGCCGGAAATGGCGCCCTGGCGCGAAGCAGCATTGAGCAGGGGTTTCTATTCCTCCATCGGCCTACCCATACGGCGATCGGGGAAGGTCATCGGGTTATTTTCCCTCTACGCCGACATCAGGAACTTTTTCGATACCGAAGAGGTCGGTCTGCTCGACGACGTGGCCACCGACATTTCTTTTGCGCTGGGCGTCATGGAACGCGAAGAGCGCCGCAAGGACGCCGAAGCCGCCCTGATAAAAAGCGAGCGCAGCTACCAAACCCTGGCGGAGACCTCCCCGGTCGGCGTCTTCCACACCGACGCGGAGGGATCCACCACCTATGTCAACCCCCGCTGGTGCGCCATCGCGGGGATGCCCGCGGACAAGGCCCTGCAATGGGGATGGCTGGAAGCCGTGCACCCGGAGGATCGCGCGTCGCTGGACTGGGCGTGGCAAGAAGCGCATACCACGAAAACGCCCTCCCGGACAGCCTACCGTTTTTTGCACCCGGATGGCAAGGTCTCCTGGGTTTTGGGGCAGGCCGTTCCCGAATTGGACGCGGCGGGAGAGGTGGTCGGATACGTGGGCACGATCACGGATATAACGGAATTGAAGACGGCCGAGCAAAAGATAGCGGGTGAACGGAATCTGTCCGATTCCATCATCAACAGCCTGCCCGGCGTATTTTACCTGTACAACCTGGAAGGCCGGTTTATCCGCTGGAACACGAATTTTGAAAAGGTTACCGGCTATAGCCCGGAGGAAATGAGGCGGCTGCATCCCCTCAACTTTTTTGACGAGGGAGAACAGGAACTCCTGCGCGCCAAGATCGAGAACGTCTTCGTGAGCGGGGAGGATAGCGTGGAAGCCGGTTTTTTACTGAAGTCCGGCAAAAAAATACCCTATTTTTTTACGGGTAAATCCCTTGTTTACGAAGGCGAACAATGTTTGCTGGGCGTGGGCGTCGACTTCTCCGACAAGGTCCGTGCGCAGGAGACCATCCGGGAGACCACCGAGCGGCTCCGGGAGTTGGCCGCCCACCTGCAAAACATCCGTGAGGAAGAGCGGACCGCCATAGCCCGGGACATCCACGACGACCTCGGGCAGCAGCTCACCGCGGTGAAGCTCGCGCTATACCGGTTGGGCAGAAAGGCCGCCGGGGATAAGGAAATGGGAGAGCTCGTCTTGTCGATCACGGATATGGTCGGCAAAGGCATAGACTCGATCCGCCGCATTGCCACCCGTCTGCGCCCCGGCATCCTGGATGACCTCGGCCTGGTGGAAGCCATGAAGTGGCAGGTCGAGGAATTCGAGAAACATTTCGGCCTCGCGGTCAAGGCCGTGTTCACCGACCGCGCGGGAACGATAGAGCCCCGCATCTCCACCAACCTATTCCGGATATTCCAGGAAGCCCTGACCAACATCGCCCGGCACGCGGAGGCGACCCATGTCGACATCGATTTCCATTCGGACCGCAAGGGCATCTGTCTGCGCATCCGTGACAACGGCAAGGGGCTGAACAAGTCGGATATAAAGACAAAGCGCACCCTTGGCCTTCTGGGAATGGACGAGCGCACCCGGATGATCGGCGGCACGTTCGATATCGAGGGACAACCAGGAAAGGGCACAGCCATCGAAATAGCTATACCTCTTCACCAAAAAATGAAACCACATGCGCATCCTGATAGCTGACGACCACGCCATCGTGCGCCGGGGTCTGATAGACGTTTTACTCGAAGACTTCCCCAGCGCGGACGTGACCGAGGTGAGCGACGCGGAGACCCTCTTTAAAAAGGCATTGCTGGGAGAATGGGACCTGATCATCAGCGATTTGTCGATGCCCGGTCGTAGCGGGCTCGAAATCATACAGGACATCAGGCAACACTTTCCGACGGTGCCGACGCTGGTGCTCAGCATCCACCCGGAGGAAGTCTATGGCGCCAGGGTCCTGAAAGCCGGCGCTTCGGGTTTCCTCAACAAGGACGCCCACCCCGACGAGCTCAAAAAGGCGATCCGCTGGATCATGCTCGGCAGGAAATACATCACCCCAACCCTGGCCGAAAAGCTGGCGGAGGATATATATTCCAACAATGAAAAACCGGTGCATGAAGCCCTGTCCGACCGGGAGCTCCACGTCATGCGGTTGCTGGCTTCGGGAGAATCGCTGACCCGGATCGGGGAGCTGTTGAGCATCAGCCCCAGTACCGCCAGCAGCTACCGGGCAAGGGTATTGAAAAAGATGCACGTACATGCCAATGCCGACTTAACCCGCTATTGTATTGAACACAAGCTCATATAATTTTTTTTATCTTTGTGTCTTGTGGCGGTACCGCTACAAATATCCTGGCATTTGGCCGCTATCCGTTACTAAAAAATCCGGCTACTTTCAACCCTTCTAATAGCATGCTTCGATTCCTCATAGCCGACGACCACGCCACGATGAGGCAACTCATCATCCAAATCATCCGGGATGATTGGCCGGATGCGTCATTCGGCGAAGTGGAAGACGGGCTCCAGCTCGTTTCGACGGTAACCAGCCATGACTGGGACCTTGTGGTCGCAGATATCACTATGCCAGTCATCAACGGCCTGGAGGCGCTACAAAGTATAAAGGAACAATGGCCCGCACTACCCGTGGTGATCATCAGTATCCATAGTGAAAAGGGTTATATAGACCGCGCCTTTCGCCTCGGCGCCGCCTGGTTTATCCACAAACCGATGTTGCAACAGGAATTGGCGGGCGCCATCCGGCAGATACTCGTTTTGTAGAATAAAACGACAGTTTTCGCACGGATGCACCTTAACGGCGCATATCCCCTACTAGCGCCTGCTGCCCGGGCTCCAGCGGGACGTCCGCGTAAGAGGTCACCCGGCCCCATTTATCCGTTTGTTGTTTCATCGCCACGCGTTTTCGGTTTACGACCGCTGTCCTGTAGGCGCCGTTGAAACCGGCCCTCCAGATGATACGCCGGTGGCCGGTGTTTGTAATTGCGGTCGAGGTCTTTGACAAGTGCCGCACCTCAAGGGTCGTTCCCAGTACCGGCAGGTCCTTCAGCCATGCGTTCCCTTCCCCGCGGTAAACCGTGGTAACGACCCTGGTTCCCGGCACTACATCCACACCCATATATCCCAGCACGACCCCCTGCACGACGCCAAAGGATACCTCGGGGTATTCCCGGCGCGCGGTGGAGGGGTCCGAGAGATAGAGGATCGTCCGTCGCGCCGTGTCCCAAAAACCTTCCCGGTAAAAGAGATAGGGCAGATAGGAGGTATTCTCCATATTCCATCGTACGGATGCCAGATGCCCGATGGTGCGGCGGGCGCGCGCGGTATCGTGGAGGGCGTCGAACCACAGCAGGAAGGTCTCGCCTTCCCCCAGGCCAAACTGGCCGTCGTTGCTGTACCAGGTGTGGTAGCGGCCGAGGGTGTCGCTCCACCAATCGCGCTCGAGGTGTTGCCTGTATCGTTCCGCGAGCGCCGTATATGTCGCGGCTTCCTTTCCGCGTACTATCCCGGCATATGTCATCAAACCCCGGTAGAGCGCCGCCACCAGATCCACGCCTATCTTCATATTCGGAATCCCCTCGGAATAGGACGGCAGCCCGCGACAGCGGTCGAAGGCGTCCTGCTCGTTAAAGGGCGTTGGCGCGTTGGGGTGCGCTGGCCGCGTCAGCAGCGAGTCGGGTTGCAATACCCAGCTGTCGATGTACGCCCCCACCGATTGCTGTTGAAAGCGCTTGAATACGGGCGCATCGATATAGCTGCTGTCCCCGGTCCAGGCCGCTAGCCGGCAGGTCGCCCACAACACGTCGAAATTGGCGTCGAGGTTATACCAGAATTCTTTGTCGCTGCGATAGTCCTCGGGCGCGGGCACACCGTATTTGTTCATTTCCCAATAAGAACACCAGTCCCTGGATGCGGATATATTGCGCGCGAAGAGCGTCAGCATGTTTTTGTTTTCCGCGTCCAGACCGAGGATGGCGCCTCCCACCGCCTGGTGCGACACGTCCCGCATACAAAACGCGTCCCGGGGTGGCAGCGCCGATTCATACCACGGCCCCACGGGGTCGGCCGGTTTGCCTTTGTAGTGCAGGGCTTGCGCTTTAGCCCAGGCGAAGGCTTTTGTGAGGGCGGTATCCGAGCCACCAAACGTCACGCCTTGCGCCCCGGCCGCGCCACCGGTCATGAGCCACACAGCGAATATGCAATATTTCTTCATATCGTTTATCGTATGACGATCGGCGCCCGCCCGTCCCAAAGCGTGCGACGCACCTGTCGTCCGTTACGGTAGATCGTCACGAGCCGGCCCCGCACCTCGATCCGCCAGTCGGCGCCAAACGCCGCCATGTGATCCAGCGACATCGATGACCAACCGGCCGGCAACCGCGGTGTCACCGAAAAACTGCCCAGGCCGAGCGGGTCGATCCCGAAAAGGCCTTCGGTGACGACCCGGCAATACAAGGCGCTCTCCGCCGACAGGTGTCGCTGGTTCCCTTCCGGCCAGGCCTCCACCGGATAGGGAACGTGTTCTCCCAGCAGCCGGGTCCGGGTATAGTAGGCGAAATACCGGTAACAGGTATCCGTGGCGCCCGCGCAGAACAGGCCCCGGAAAGCATACAGCGTGGAACGGTCCCAGAACGTGGTATCGCCCTCCTGCGTGAGGATGCCGTTCTTTGTCCACAGATAAGGTGACAGCAAGGCCCTGACTGTTTCCGGGGCCCGCTCGTAGATGCCCATCACCAGGGGCATACAGATCCATGAGCGTAGCACGGTGTTGCCGTCGTAATAGCGATAGGTGTCGTAGCCGCTCACCCGCGCGCCAAAATATCTTTCGATGGCGGCGCGCAATTGCGCCGCTTCTTTGTCAAGTCCCCTCGCCATGCCGTTGTCGCCAAACGACCGGGCGAGCCGCCCCGCGTAGAGGAATCCCCCATAGGCAAGCACGTTGGTCGACAGGTTGATCTTCCCCGAGGGAAAACGGCCCTCCAATTCGTCGGAGTCGCTCGTGATTACGCCCTCCCCGTTGCGCTTGCGTCTTATATATTCCAGACACCACGTTATCATCGGCCACAACCGCCGGGCCTCGATAGTGTCGCCGTAAGCCAGCGCAAAACGCGCCGCGCCGTAGGCGAGCATTGCCTGGTCGCCGCGATCTCCCGCACCGGCCCAAATGGTGTCGCCCTCGGCGACGATCGAGCTCGGGATGGAACGATAAGCGGCGTTCATATAGGCGCCGAACATCCGGTACGTGTTCTCCGCCGCCTCGTTCCCCGTCGCGTTCCCCAGGAAGGGAAAAAACGGGCTGGAATACTCACCCTGGTCGTTGGCCCAGAGGGCGGCGTAGTACTCGCCGCCGCCGGGGCCGTGCATCAACCCCGCCTTGGTGTCGTAGATACTCTCCACCGCCCGCAGCTTGGCGAAGCTGAAAAGGCGGTTAATGGTGTCGTTGGGTGTTCTAAGGACGAGCTTGTCGAATACATGGCCGACCAGCTCCTGGCGTCTTTTCAATTCATAGCCGGCGGAAAAGGTATACGTATTGTCGGAGGACCTTCTGGCGGAAAGGACATATGAAAAAGCCAGACTGGCTCCGGGCGCCAGGTCGTAGTCTCCGCCATCGTAACTCCGGCGCGTAATGATGAACGGGCCCAGCACTTCCTTTGCTGCGTCGGTGACGCTGTCCGTGTTCACCACCGGCAAATGGAGTTTTATGGATGCATCGCCATGGTTGGTCAGTACGTATCGCTCCAGGTAGGCCCTTTTGTCCACCGAAGGAAAGATCGTCCGCTGTACTGTCAGCGGCGTCTGCGTCCCGCTCTCGATCCTCAGCACTCCCTTGATATAAAAAGCCGTTGGCCGCTCGACGATCGGCCGGCCGTCCACCGTGATGGAGTCCGCCACGTGCTCCGCCACCTTCAGGCTGTAGCTACCCCTTGTATCATTGGGCAGGATGCGAAGTCCCGGGAAAACGAGGTGCTGCCACAAGACCAACGCCCCGTCCGCGTCGACGCCATAGGTAACGATGACCGCCATCCCTTTCCCCGCCATTTCGAGGTGATCGGTATGCATACGTCCCGAGCCCACCGTCCAGCGGATGCCGCCATCCCCGGTCAGGCACCACCGTACCGGTTGCGCGGACACAGCAGTCCCTCCAAGCAGCAACATCCATACAATCCAATACCTCATAGTATACTAGTCTGATCTAGTCTGCAATATAGAACTATTTCCCGGGGTCTGTTCATCTCGTCAGGCCCGCACTTCAGGCGAGGCCGGTCATTTCGCCAGGCCCGCCCGGGAAAACAACGTGAAGGCCGCTACCATCGCCGCCAGCAGCAAGAAAGCGTATACGTGCCTGTCCTTCCAGGGCGCAAGCGCCACCTTGGCATCCATCACCGGACGATAGGGCTCGGCCATGGGCCGGACCCGGCCGATGGCCAGCATAAGCGCCGCCGTCACGGCAAACAGGATGGCCAGCACGTGCAGGAAGTGCAACCGCACCGGGAAAACCGTCTGGGTGAGCCCATAGGTGACAATAAAAAACAACAACCCACATTTTGCCGCCAGCGGCGGGACCCTTTTCGTCATCATTCCTACCAGGATCACCGTGAAGATCGGCACATTGAAAAACCCGTTGACCGTTTGCACGTAAGTATAGAACCCATGACGCGCCAGTACCAGGAAAGGCGCGATCGACATAGCCAGGAAACACACCGCCAGCTCGAACCGCTTCGCCACGCGGACCATGGCCCGCTCCTCCACGCTCCGTCCCTTCTCGATCCGCCACGGGCGGTAGATGTTCAGCACGAAGAGGGTGCTGCTGCTGTTCAACCCCGCGTTGAAGGTGCTCAGGCCCGCCCCGAAAATGATCGCCGCCAGGTACCCCGTGATAAAGGGGGGCGACACCAGCGCCGACAGGGCAGGGAACACCTCCGCGCTGTTGGACAGGTGGGTGAATACGTGTACCGCGATCAACCCCGGGATGTTTAGCAGCAGGGGCGACACCAGCTTCCCCAGACAGGCCACCGCGATGCCCTGCTGACAGGTCTTCAGGTCGCGGGAGGCCAGCACTTGCTGTACGATATACTGCTCGGTCCCCCAATAGTACAGGTTGACCAGGATCATACCGGTGAACAGGGTCGAAAAGGGGATCGGGTCCGTGGCCCGGCCGATGCTGTTCAGGTGTTCCTTGTGACTGCCGAGCACCGTGTGGAGACCCGCCGCCAGGTCGCCATGCCCCACATAGCGGAGGGCAAAAAACGGCAGCAGCACCCCACCGGCAAATATCCCCATGCCCAACAACGTGTCGGAGACCGCGATCGCGCGGAGGCCGCCCAGCACGCTGTAAAGACAACCCGTCGCGCCCATGATCCAGACGAGTATCCAGATCGCGCTCCAATAGTCGATCCCCAGACGGCCGGACACGTGAAACAGACCGTTGAAAGCGACCGCCCCGCTGTAGAGGACGGTGGGCAAAAGGTTCACCACATAGCTCACCAGGAAAATCACCGACACCAGTTTCCCTGTCGACCGGTCGTACCGTCGCGCCAGATACTCCGGGGTGGTGGCGATACCGGTGCGCAGATAGATCGGCATGATGAATTCGGAGACCACCAGCATGGCGAGCACCGACGTCATCCCCCAGGCCATCACGGTCATGTCGTTGGTATAAACCAGCTCGTTCTCGCCGACGATCGTCGCCGTGTTGATGTTGGCGAACAACAAGCCGCCGCCCACGACCAGGAAACCCAGGCTCCGTCCGGCGAGGAACAACCCGCTCAGGGTATCCACTTTTGTTTTCCTGGCCTGTCGCCAGGCCACAAAGGCGATGATCCCCGTGAACAGCAGAAAACTGCCTATCGTGACGATATTTCCCACCTATAACGTGTTCCTTCTCCACAACACCATCGGCATCGTTTCGCGCACCGGCACCCTGCCCATCACGAACTCGCCCGCCTTTTTCCCCATTAGGGAAAAGTCCGCCGAATAGGTCGTAATCCCGATCAGCTCCTTGGCAGGCTCGTCGTTATGCGACAGCACGCCGAGGTCTTTCCCTGGTTTCAGCTTTTTTTGTTTACACTCCTTCAACATCGCGAATACGGCAAAGTTGTCGAGGGTAAAGTATACTTTGCCCTTTTCCAGGGTCCCCGGTTTGAACTCGGGGAGTATCCTGCCCTTTATCCTGGCATCCTTCAGGAATTTTTTGAACGCCCCCACGATCTCCTTGGGGTCGAGCGAATCCGCCGAATGATAGAAGATCATCTCGTCGAACTTCCCGATCACCGGCGCCAGCTCCATGAATATCCGGTAGGAAGAATGCGCGAACTCCTGGGTGATATGGTTGAACGCGCCCTCGATCGGTTCGTGCCGGTCCACCATCAGGAAGCGGTTCCGGGGGATGGTCTCCAGGAGCTCGCGGGTCCGCTGGTGCGGGATCGGCGCGATCACATACATCCCGTACTTGCCCTTGATCTGGGCCAGGATGGTTTCAAAGACCTCTATGTTACCGTGGTGGAAAAAAACGTTGAGGTGGACGTTGGGCCCCAGCTCCGCCCGGAAATTCCGGTAGAACTGTTCCTCGAAGGTGTCCATATTGTACATCATCAACGCCACCTGCAGGGTCTGCCCGGTATTCCCGTTGGTCACATAATATCCCCGCCCGCGGGTGGAGCCGATCAACCCGCGGTTGATCAGCTCCCGGTATCCCTTGACCACCGTATCTCTCGAAAACCGCAGCTCCCGGATCATCTCGTTGAGCGAAGGCAAAAGGTCGTCCGTCACCAGCACCTTTTCATCAATGGCGTTGATGATCCCCTGTACCAGGCGGTCGTGCTTGGAGAAGGAAGGGACGGCCGCCAGCTTCTTTATTTCACCAAAAACCGATTTCATAATTTCCAATATACACCAAGTTTCCGGGTTGCGCCCGGCCGCCACGCGACTAGTTATATCCTGTATTCTGGGTGAGGTTGGGGTTGGCCTGTATCTCCGACCGGGGTATCGGATAGAAATAAAAGCCCGGCATCCACACCCGCGTCTGAACCGTATCCACCTGGTATTTAAAGGTAGTATTCTGCGGGTTCGTGGGCGTGATGATGATACCCAGCGCATCCCCGTTGCCCTGGTCGGCGATGCCCCAGCGACGGAGGTCGAAGAACCGGTGCCCCTCAAAACAAAGCTCTATCCTCCGCTCCTGGCGGATCTTCTGGACGAGGTCGTCCCCACCCGGGGAATTAACGTCCGGCATGCCGGCGCGTTCCCGGATCTTATTCAGATAGGTGAGCGCCGGGCCCGTCTGTCCCAATTCCGCTTCCGCCTCCGCGTAATTGAGGTAGATCTCGGACAACCGGAAGATGATCCACTGCGCCGCGCTGTAGGGCTCTACGTTGAAGTTATAGGTGGAATCGACCATCTTCAGGATCGTATAACCGGTCTTGGAAGCGTTCCAGGGGGATAGCGAGCTCAGCTTCGAATCCAGGCCGCCCAGCCAGAACTGGGCCGCCCGCCCCTGGAAGGAAGCGCCGTTGAAAAGGATATCGGCATAAAAACGGGGGTCCCGGTTCTGGTAAGGATTTGCGGCCTCCGCCGGATTGCTCCAGCTGAAGGCCGAGCCGTCGTTCATTTGGAAGGCTTCCACCATCTGCTCGAGCACGTTGTAGGCGCTGTAGCCATTATACCCGTTCGGGCTGAGGTCGCGATACACGGTATTGTAACGGTCTTCGAATACATCCCCGAAGACCCGGGCGAAGATGACCTCGGTGTTGAAAAAATCCGTAAAGATCTTCCCATAGGTCGTGGAGCTACCGTAGAGCGTGTACTGGTTCAGGTTGATCACGGCCAGGGCCGCGTCGGCGGCCGCCTGCCACTTCGTTTGGTCGTTGGCGGTGTTGAAATAAGGGCTGGCGGCGTAGAGCAGGAGCCGGGACTTCAGGGCCAGCGCGGCCCCGGTGGTCACTGTTCCTTCCTGACCCGACGGAGGGGTGGGCTGCAGGCCCGGCAGCGCGGCGGCGATGTCCGACAGGATAAACGCCTCCGTCGAGTCCCAGGTGGCCCGGGTCTCATTGAACCTGGTGTCGTTCGTGGTATACACCTTCGTAATCAGCGGCACGCCCCCGAAACGTTCCAGGAGCTGGAAATAGCACAACGCGCGCAGGAAGTGCACCTGGCCGTTCAACGAGGCGATCAGCGCCCCGTTACCCACCGTGTCCAAACTCCCGATGTTCTGGAAATAGGTATTGCATTTCTGGATCGTGCTGTACAGCGTGGGCCACCAGTTCAGGGTGGAGCTGTAGTTCAGCGGGAACGAGCTGCCCTGGTTGTCCGGCGTCGCCTGTCCCTGGACGTATTGGTTTTCGTTACACCAGTTGAAATTGCTGAACAGCTCGTCGGTCTGCGAGCCCCATCCAAAGCCGCCGTCCTTGAAGGCGGGCACCGCTTCGGTATAAATTTCGTTGACAAAGACCTGCACCAGCGAAGGGCTCGTCCAGACCGCGTCGGTCGTAAAAGAGCTCGTCGGCTGGATGTCCAGGACCTTTTTACAGGCGCCGAGCGCCAGCAGCGACACGGCCAGCAAGCTATATATCGTCTTCATGATTTTTCGTTTAAAAGGTTACGTTCAAGCCTACATTCAGCACCCGCTGTTGGGGATAATACCGGCCGTTGGTGGACGGCCCGCTGGGCGCTTCCGGATCGAAGGACGGCCCCCATTTGTCGATCGAGAAGAGGTTGTTCCCGCTGACGTACAACCGGGCCGAAGCGATCTTTGCTTTTGCGAGTACGCCACCCCGCGGGAAGTTGTACCCGATCTCCACGTTCTTCATCCTGAGGAAGCCGTCGTTCAGCAGCCAGAAGGTCGATCCGTAGGTATTCGATCCGTAGGTGGCATTCGTGGGGCCGTTGAAGGTGCGGGGATATTTGTCGTCGCCCGGCTTCAACCACCGGCCGTCGTAGAACTGTTGCGCCATGTTCAGCCCGCCGGGTTGTAGCATGGCTTTGGCCGCTGCCTGGCCCTGGAAGAACACGGTCACGTCAAAGGCCTTGTATTTCCCGCCGAAGGTGAGCCCGTACATGATTTCGGGCGTCTCCGAAAGGTTGGTCCGGACCTCGTCCAGCCCGTTGATCTGTCCGTCGCCGTTGACGTCCTTGTAACGGATGTCGCCGGGCCCCGATCCCAGGGGATGGGGCGTGTGGCTGACCGTGGCCGTATCCTGGTATAACCCCATCGACTGGTAGAGGAGGAACGACCCGATCGGGTGCCCTGTCATCCGCTGGTAGGAGGGAACGCTGGAGGGCTCCGCTTCATACACCACCTTGTTGACCACGAACGTGAAGTTGCCCGTGAGGAAATAGGAAAAGTCGCGGCTCGGGCTCTTGCGCCAGCCCAGCTGGAAGTCCAGCCCGTGGTTCAGCACCTTGCCGAGGTTTTCATCCGGCAGCGTCAACCCCGTATACTGGGGCACGGTCTCGTTCGGGGGTACCAGGATGTGCGTCCGCATGCTACGGAACACGTCGAGGTCTATCGTAAAGTTCTTGAAGAGCCGCATATCCACGCCCAGATCCGTCGTCGTGGCGGTTTCCCAGGTGATGTTCACGTTGGGCGTCGGTCCGAGCACAAAACCCGGGACCTGTGTCGGTGTCGTACCAAAGAAATAACCCGCTGCCAGGTACTGAGACAGCTGCCCTGCCTGTAATTGGTAGGTCTGTATGTACTGGAACGGGTTGACCGCGTCGTTACCCGTCTGGCCGATGCTGCCCCGTATCTTCAGCTCATCGATCACCCCGGAGTGGAAAAACGATTCGTTGGACACGCGCCATCCCGCCTGTACTTCCGGGAAAAAGCCATATTGTTTCCCCTGGGGGAAGTTGGGTGATCCGTCTTCCCGCATGTTGACCTCGATGAGGTAGCGGTCGTCATAGTTGTAGGCGACACGGCCGATATAGTTCTGCCGGGCCGTGTAGGTCGTCACCGAGTTGTTCGTCTGCCCGATGGTGCTGCCCGCGAACAAGTCCTGCACGCTGTTGCTCAAAAAACCGGTTCGATAGGCGTCCAGTTCCGTGTAGGTTTCGCGGGACATTTCGTAGGCCGCGAACGCCTCGAGGGTGCTCTTGCCGAATTTCCGGTCGTACCCGAGCTTGAAGTTGACCAGCTGGTCTTGCGTTTTGCTATCGGTGATCGACAGGTTCGGCGGGATGGAGCTTTGGACCTCGGTGTAGGTCTGCGTGGTCTCGTTATAGCTGTAGGCGGGCGGCGGCTGTGCGTTAAAACCCTTGTACCCGTAGTAGAACAGGTCGTAGCTGTAGTAGCCGTCGAAGTGAAGCCCCGGCGTGATCCGGTCCCAGTTCCAGTTGAACGAGGTCTTTGTTTGCAGGAAGTCGTAGTTGGTCGTCGTGTTGCCCAGGGCGCCGTTCAGGACGTAGACCATGCTGTTTTGCGGGCCGCCGCCGATGCCGACGCCGACCTTTCCGTCGGGATACCTGGGCACCAGGTAGGGATAGGCGCTCCACAGCTCCTGGAAGATATCGCCGGCGCTGCCGTACTGCGGCCCTTCGCCCAGCTTGTATTCATTGCGGTACATGGCATCCAGGCCCAGCCGGAAGGACGGCGTCGCCTGGATGTCCACGTTCGCGCGGGCGTTCTTGTTGGTGTAGTAGTCCGACCCGCCCCGGTACATGCTGTTCTGCCGGAGGTATTGGCCAGACAGGTAGTATTTCACTTTATCCGAGCCGCCCCTGAGCGACATCACGTCGTTGTTCTGGTATGACCAGGGCCGCATCACCGTCTTCCACCAGTTGGTGTTGGGATAACCCAGCGGATCGGAGCCGTCCGCGTACTTCTGGAGCTGGTCCGCCGTGTACGTCGGCTGCTGCCCGACCAGGGCGTCGTATTCGTTCACCGACTCCGCATAGTCGTGGGAGTCCAGCATTTTAGGCACGCGCGTGGGTTGCGTCCATGCGCTGTTGGTCGTAAACGAAAGGGTAGGCTTCCCATTGACCCCCCGCTTGGTGGTGATCAGCACCACCCCGTTTGCCGCGCGGGCCCCATAAATGGCGCCCGATGCGTCCTTGAGCACCGTGAACGATTCGATGTCGGCGGGGTCGAGCCGGTTAAAACCGCCTTGCCGGTCCGGGATGCCGTCGATCACGATCAACGGCGCCGTATTCCCCAGCGTGCCGATCCCCCGGATATAGAACGAGGCGTCGTCCGCCCCCGGTTCGCCGCTGCGCGTATTGACGATCAACCCGGGCATCGCGCCGCCCAGCGTGTTGGAAATATTGGCTACCGGCGATTTGGCGATCTCCGCCCCGCTGATCTCGCTCACCGCCCCGGTTAGGTTCACCTTTTTCCGGGTGCCGTAACCGATGACGACGACGTCGCCCATGTCCTTACGGCCGCCCAACAGCGCGACCGTGATCGAAGTCTGTCCGTTCAGTGGAACCGATTGGTCCCGGAAGCCGACCATGGAGAAGGTCAGCACCGCGTTCCCGCTACCAGGAACGTTCAACACGAAATAGCCGGTCGAATCCGTGGTCGCCCCGCGTTTGGAGCCCCGGACGCCGACGCTTACCCCACCCAGGGAAGCGCCCGTCGAGTCCGTAACCCGGCCCGTGACTTGTCTGAGGGCCTGGGCCGTTACGACACCGGCCGGCATAAGAAAGCCCCCTACGGCAAAGCCGAGGAGGCACATCCTAAAGAGCGTTCTTGCAAGCATGACGTTAGTTTTTGGAGTTCTTTAGCTTTTATCCAACTAGTCTGGTCTAGTCTGATCTTGGATAAAAGTAGAACTCTTTTTCCTAATCCGCAAGCGTCGGAGGCTGAAATATTTTCCTTCCCCCAGCAACATGAGGGCCAGCAAACCCGTCATATATAATAGGTTTATCTCCCATCCCGGCGGCCCGAAAACCGGCCCTTCCGGCGTCAATCCCATGGTTTTTACCGAGCTGAAACCATAGTGCCCCTGCACGAAAACCGTGGCGACCAGCATGGTCGCCAGTAATGGGATGGCCGAGACCGTGACGTACAAACCCAGCACAAGTGCTCCGCCACCAGCAAGTTCCACATAGGGCGCCACCAACGCGTTTATGTGCGCGAAGGGTACGCCTTCGAAGCGCAACAGTTTTTCGAAGCCCGCGGGGCCACGGGTGATCTTGGCGAGGCCATGGGCGATAAAACCCGCGCCCAGGGAGAGGCGCAGCAGCAGGGCCGCGATAGATTGCCTGGTATTGTTCATGATTACATTTGTCATAATGCAAAGCTAGACCGGTGCGCAAAACGGAAAGTTGCACTAGTGCAAGATTGACATTGCCAGCAAACAAAAATGACGTTTTGAACAAACCGGGGCGGCGGCGCGGGCCTCTACCTTTGGTAAAAAAAGATGACAAAGCAACAACCACTGGGCACGGGCAACAACTGGCGTACGACGGCCGCTGAGGTCATACAAGGGATAGACCTGACGGGCAAAACCGCCATCGTCACCGGCGGGTACGCGGGCATCGGGCTGGAAACCGTAAAGACATTGAAAGCCGCCGGGGCGGAAGTATGGGTACCTGCCAGGGACATGGTCAAGGCGCGGGCGCAGACGCCGGAAGCGATCCTGCACCCGATGGACCTCATAGACCCCTCGTCGGTCGACGCGTTTGCCGCGGCGTTTCTTACTACAGGCAAACCCCTCGACCTGCTCATCAACAACGCGGGCATCATGTTTGCGCCATTGCGCCGGGACGCCCGGGGGAACGAGTCGCACCTGGCGACCAACCACCTGGGACACTTCCGTCTTACAGCGCGGTTATGGCCGGCTTTACGGGCATCGGGCGCGGCCCGCGTGGTGACCGTGTCTTCTTTTGCGCACGCATTTGCCCCTTTTGATTTCGAAGACCCCAATTTTATCGGGCGGCCCTACGATATGATGCTGGCCTATGGCCAGTCCAAAACCGCGAACAACCTTTTCACCGTCGAGCTCGACCGGCGGGGCGTCCGTGCGCTGGCCCTCCACCCGGGCGCCGTGTATGGGACGGAGCTGTCGCGGGAGGCGCCTGTCGAGCTGTTCCAGCAAATGGGACAGTTCGGCCCCGATGGTAAAATACTGCCGGACGTGGAGAAAAAGCTGAAAACCGTTCCACAGGGCGCGGCCACGACCGTGTGGTGCGCCACCAGCCCGGCGTTGAACGACCTTGGCGGCGTGTATTGCGAGGACGGCGACGTAGCCGTGCTGGACGAAGGCGACATAGCCTACCGCTTCGACGAGCCATCGACCCTTAGGGGCGTCAAACCTTACAGCCTCGACCCGGCCGGCGCGCAACGGCTGTGGGCGTGGAGCGAGAGCGTCACCGGTCTGGAATTTCCGGTAAATTAGCTGTCGATGGGCTTCGAAACGACATACATCACTCCGGATATAAAGCTGTCCGTGTATACCGGTCCAGGCTATACGACGGAGGTCATTTTCGAGCACCATATGCTCGTCTGGTTCATGTCCGGGGAAACCAGGATCGTCCGGAGCGAGGGCAGCTATGTCTTTGGCCCGGGGGATATATTCCTGATCCCGCGCCACCAGATCGCCACGATCATCAGCACGGTCCGGGATGGGCATCCCCACCGGTCGGTGGTGATGCACCTGACGCCGGCGCGGCTGCGCGCGTTTTACGCCGATCAGCGACCCGTGAGGGCCCCGTGGGCGGCGCAGGAGATCCTCCGCTTTGGCAAACATCCGCTGCTGGAGAGTTGCCTGTCATCGCTGATGCCCTATTTTGACCTCTCCGACGCCTTTCCGGAGTCCATCGCTACCTTGAAAATCACCGAGGCGATCCAGGTGCTGAGGACGATCGATCCGTCCATCGACGGCATTCTCGCCAACTTCGAAGAGCCCGGCAAGATCGACCTGGCCGCCTTTATGGAAAAGAATTTTATTTTCAACCTCCCGCTGGGGCGCTTCGCGACGCTCACCGGTCGCAGCCTGTCCACCTTCAGCCGGGATTTCAAAAGGATATTCCATACCACCCCCCAAAAATGGTTGACGCAAAAACGGCTCGAATACGCGCACTACCAGATCAGCGAGCAAAAGAAAAAGCCGGTAGACGTCTACCTCGAGGTGGGTTTTGTCGACCTGTCGCATTTCTCGTTTGCCTTCAAGAAGCGATTTGGATATTCGCCCGCGGAGGTGCCGTCCTGAAAGCTGGTTACTTCACGAGCGCCAGCTGCCCCGAATGGTGCGCCAGGTGCATCGCGCGGCTGATCAGGAGGTTGAGCACGCAGCGGTGGGGCTCTTTGGCAAAGTCGGCCTCGCTGACGTAGTGGTGACGCGCCAGCCATCCATCCACGGTCAGCCCGCTCATGCCCTCTTTCAAACGGGCGTTGACCGCGTGCCATTTCACCATCAGCTCTTCAAAGGTCGCGTACGCCGTCTCCGGTTGGTAAGGTTTGAGGAAATGCCCGTCGAGCTCCGGGTACGACCGCGCCCCGAAGTTCATCCCCTCGACCATATTGTCGTGGACGGCCACGAGGTGACCCAGGATATAGACGACCGGGTTGCCGCCGGTGGTGATCTCCTTGGCGGCGGACGCGGGACCCAGCTTTTCCAGTTGTTTATTGACCTGGGCAAGCCGCACGTCCCAGGCGGTGATATTCAGACCGATGATGAATTGGTTGGTTTCCATGTGGGCAAAGATACGGCTATCTTTGCCGGATGGACGCCTTTGACAAGCTCAAAACACACCTCCTCCTCCGGGTCCCGCTGACCGACACCGAGGTGGCCGTAGTCCTCGACCGGTTCAAGGAAAAAAAAGTGCGCCGCAAGCAATACATCATCCAGCCGGAATTTGTCGCGCGGACACGGAACTATGTCGTCGATGGCCTGCTCAGGGCCTTTGTCATCGACAACCAGGGCGCGGACCAGACCATCCAGGTGGCGGGTCCGGACTGGTGGATTTCCGACTATGGCAGCTACGTTAACCAGACGCCGGCGACGATGTTTGTAGAGGCGCTGACCAACGGCACGGTGCTCCAAATTGAATACGAAGACGAAAAATGGCTCAAGGCCGCCAATCATAAATTCGAAACCCTTTTCCGGATCATGGCGGAGCGGTCCGCGTCCTATCAGCAGCGGCGGGTGATCTCCTCGCTGACCCAGACGGCGGAAGAGCGCTACAACGACTTCGTCGCCCGGTATCCCACGCTGGCGGAGGAATTGCCGCAATACGTGCTGGCGTCTTTTTTGGGGATGACCACCGGTTTTCTATCGAAAATCCGCAACAAGAAGGTCAAAAAGTTGCACTAGTACATCCTCTTTTTTGATCCTGGTCGATTTTCCGCGAGGGGCCCGCGTCGGACATTTGTGGTACAAAATTGAACACAATGTCTGGAAAATTGCACAACAAAACGGCCATGATCACCGGCGGCAGCGCCGGGATCGGCCTGGCGACCGCCAAACGCTTCGCCGCCGAAGGCGCGCGCGTGGTGATCACCGGCAGGAATGCCGCGACCCTCGACAAAGCCGTACAAGAAATCGGCCACGGGGCGTTGGGCGTTCAAGCCGACTCGGCCAGCCTGGAAGACCTCGACCAGTTATACCACACCGTTAGCTCGACGTTCGGCGGGATCGACGTCCTGGTCGCCAATGCCGCGGTCTACGTACTGGGACCGCTGGCCGACTTCACGGAAGCGATGTTCGACCGGCAAAGTAACGTCAACTTCAAGGGGACGTTTTTCACCGTCCAGAAGGCGCTGCCCTATCTGAAGGAAGGGGCGTCGGTCATACTCCTCTCCTCCGTGGTCAACGGGATGGGGGTCCCCAACCATGCTTCGTATGCGGCCACCAAGGCCGCGATCCGTTCGCTGGGCAGGAGCTTCGCCGTCGAGCTGCTCGGGCGCGGTATACGCGTCAACGTGCTGACACCCGGCCCCGTCGATACCAACGTCTTCGACCAGGCCGCGGCTACGAAGGAAGAAGCCAGCGCCATGAAAAAAGCGATGGGCGACTTCACCCCGCTCAAGCGGTTAGGCCGGCCTGAAGAGATCGCCGGTGCCGCACTATATCTCGCTTCCGACGAATCCGCCTTTATGATCGGCGCGGAATTGCTCCTGGATGGCGGTTTGGGTTCCCTTTAAAATTGTATGGTATGAAGAAACTTACAGTGCCCAGGGACGAAGAAATGTCCGCGCACAACCGCTCTCTGCTCGATAGCCTGAAAAAGTTCCTCGGCTTCCGGCCCAACCTGTATACGTACATGGCCCGGAACGAAACCGCCCTGGGCGACTACCTCGCCTTCCAAAACCGGAAGAGCACGATGAGCGCCAAAGAAAGGGAAGTAATCAACCTGGCGGTCAGCCAGGTCAACCATTGCGCCTATTGCCTGGCGGCGCACACCGCAATCGCCCACAGCCTCGGCTTTACGGCGGAGCAAATCCTCGACCTCCGCGCCGGCCGCGCGCCCTTCGACGACAAGCTGGATGCCCTGGCGCATTTTGTCCAGGAAACGACGCTGCGCCGCGGACACCCCACGCCGGAGACCGTAGACGCGCTGTTCGTCGCAGGATATACCGAAGCCAACCTGGTTGACATCCTGATCGTGATCGGCGACAAGACCATCTCCAATTACCTGCATGGCGTTACCCAGGTGCCGGTGGACTTTCCGGCGGCGCCGGAGCTGCAAGGCGCGGAAGCCTAGCGCTCAGGGGGGCGGAGGCTGTCGCTCACGGGAGCGGCGGCATAAGCCGGTTCAGGATCGGGTGATCCAGGCCCTGCAGCGTGGCGGGCGTGGCGCCGAGGAGGTCGAATATAACGACGTCGTTTTGGCCCCGCCTTAGCCATTCCGCGGGAACATACAACGTTTGTTGGGGGCCGATGCGCCAGTAGCGGCCGAGGTTGTGGCCGTTGATCCAGGCGACGCCCTTTCCCCAGGCGCTCATGTCGAGGTAGGTGTCGGCTACGGTGTCGAGCTGGAAGGAGCCGGCTTTGAGGACGGGTACGCCCGGCGTGGGTTTGGCAGGCGCGGTCGCGACGGGTGCGGTTTTGGCGGGAGCCGCCGCGATGGCGCCGACTTTGGGCGTCGTATCGAAGGGCAGCCTGTACATGTTCCAGCTACCTAAGACGCGCCCGCCCAGGGTGACGCTACCGGTGATCCCCTTGCGGTTCTGCAGCAGGTATTTCCCGAAATTGATGCGGCCGAGGTTTTCGACGAGGATGTCGAGCCGCGCCGGGCCGAACAGGTCGAGCCACAGGCTATCCTGCCTGGCGCGCCGGTCGAGCATCCCTTTGCGGACGCCATCGACAAATACCACCGCGTAGTCGCGCAGGCCGTCGATGCGCAGCAACCGGCGGCCGCGGCCGTTGATCGTCGTACGGTAGAGTACGTAACCATAGGCCTGGTGCAGGTCCTCGAAGGTCAGGGGACGCGCTGACACGACCGGCGCGGGTAATGCTTCAAACACCGACGATACGCGGTCCAGAGATACCGGGGACAGCGCGATGGCGGGGCGGGCCGGGGGCACGTCGGGCAGCCGCCCGGCGGTATGCGCCTGGATGACCTTCCGGAATACCATATACTTTTCGGTGGGGTTACCGGCCTCGTCCAGCGGCGCGTCGTAGTCGTAGCTGCTGATCTCCGGCTGGAAACCGGAGGTATCGTATAAGTTGGCGCCGTTCATAAACCCGCGGGTGGTACCCCCGTGGAACATGTACATGTTGATCGACACGCCGCCTGCCAGCAGGTTCTCCAATTGGGCCGCGTAACCCGCAGCGGGCACGGTATGGTGCGGTTCTCCCCACCAGTCGAACCAGGCGGGATACCATTCGGCGACGCAGTAGGGGCCCTTACCCCCGTGGTAGCGGTTGACGACCGCCCGGATGTGCGCGGGGTCCACCAGTCCGTTTACGGCGGGCAATAACCCGTCGAGGTGACCGCGGGAGACGTCGCTCACCGGGTCGCAGGTATACAACAACCCGTCAAACCCCGCGTCCCTGAAGAGCCGGCGGTTGACCGCAAGGTAGTTACTGTCGGAGGCATAGGAGCCGTATTCGTTTTCCACCTGGATCATCAGGATGTTGCCGCCATGATTGACCTGCAAAGGGGCCAGCTCCCGGCCCACCGCGTCGATGTATTCCTTGTAGTCCTTTAGATAGGTAGGTTCAGTGCTGCGCACCACGAGCCCCTTTTCGTTCTGTAGCCAGTAAGGGTACCCGCCGTACTCCCATTCCGCGCAGACGTATGGGCTGGGGCGGAGGATCACCCAAAGCCCTTCTTCCTGCGCGGTCCGGACAAATGCCGCGATGTCGTTGTTCCCGGTGAAGTCGAACCTGCCCTTTTCGGGCTCGTGGAGGTTCCAGAATACGTAGGTGCCGATGGTGTTCAAGCCCATGGCCTTGGCCATACGCATCCGCTGGCGCCAGGCTTCGCGGGGGACCCGGGCGTAGTGCATCTCCCCCGAGATCATGAGGAAGGGTTTGCCGTCGAGCAGGAAGGTCGAGTCCCCCAGCGTGAAGCGGTGGGTCATGCCCCAACCGTACTGCACGCGCGCCAGCCCGCTCGGATTATTGGTGCGGAGCGTGTCGCCGTGGAAAGAAACCAGGCTGAAGACGTCCCCGTTGCGCAGACCCGGCCAATAGACGCTGCCGATACCCGCGGCGCGCAACCTGCCTGTGATCCCGCGCAGATACGCGACCGACGGATCGCCCGAAGAGTCCGCGTAGTTCCGCCGGGACGTCATCGGTATCCCGAATTCGGTCATGACCGTGCGACCGGGATAGGCGAGGTCGTCCACCGCCCCCCTCCAGTCGGCTTCGGTTTTTCTTTTTTTGTCGAACCAGGTGTATTGGTGATAGGAGAGCAGGCAGCCGTTGAAACGGCTGTCTGCTCCTATATCGTTGACGTTGGTGGCGTAGCCGGCGCCGTCCAGGAAGACCCGGCCGGCGGGAACGGCGCTATAGCGCCGGAGCCAACGCGCATACAAATCCTTGAGGTCGGCCACGGTATATCCGAAGGGCTCGTTGAAAACCTCGAAATAGACGTTCGTGTCGGCGGCATACTGTGTCGTTATGCGTTGCCACATCCGCCAGAACTGCGTGGTGTCGTCCATCAGGCCGTCCTTGTGGGCGGTGCCTTCCCAGTAGGCCAGGATGACGCGCATGCCTTCCGCCTTCGCCTCGTCGATGGCGCCGGCATACGCCTTCCACCAATCGGCCGCCACGGTATACGGGTTGACGGGTAACCGGACGGTGTTGGCGCCGCGCTCTTTAAAGGCCGCCAGAACGGCGCCGGACTTACGCTGAACGGCGGCATAGTCGTCACTGGTGCTGAGTCCGCTGGGCACGACCACCGAATCGGAATAGTTGTCGTGGGGATCGGCCCAGTTGACGCCGTGAAAACCGCCGGTGCCCGCGGGGTTAGCGGAGCCTCCGCTAAACGTAAAACTAGCCAGGCTCAACAAGAGCGTCGGAATGATCATCGTCTGTAGAAATTTGCGCCATTGGGCGCGCTTTTGAATTTGCGCCAGCGCGCCGGAGGCGCGCTAATAGCCGGTATTTTGTTGCAATTGATTGTTCGATGCCTGTATCTCGGAACGCGGTATCGGAAGCCAGTACTCCTTCGACGTAAACAGCCTGCCCGACAGGGCGACGATCCGGGAATAACCGTATGTGCCGCCGCTCAGGGTTACGTTTATGCCGAAGGCGGGCACGTTTTCGGTGCTGTCGGCGATCTTCCAGCGCCGCACGTCGTAAAAGCGGTGTTCTTCAAAAGCCAGCTCCACCTGCCGCTCGTGCATCACGGCGGTCCGCATCTGCGCCTGTGAAAGACCGGCGGGGAGGTTGGGCATACCCGCGCGGGTGCGGATCTGGTTGATTGCGCTGTACACGGTGCCATCGGGACCCGCCGCCTCGTTCTGCGCTTCGGCGTAGTCGAGCAGGATTTCCGCATACCGGAAATATATCCAGGGTTGAAGACCGGCTACGTTCCAGGGGTTGTCGATGGGATTGCTGTCGTCCATGTATTTCCGCAGGTAGTATCCCGTCTTGGTCGTGTTCCAGTTCGACGGACCGTCCTTGGAGTCCAGCCCGCCCGGTGTATAACATTGTACCTGGCGGCCGCGGTATGTCGCCCCGTTGTAAAGGATCGTCGAATAGAAACGCGGGTCCCTGTTCACATAAGGGTTGGTGGAGTCGTACCCGGAAGCCGGGTCGGTGATGTCCTTGCCGTTATTCATCTGGTAGGCGTCCACCACGTTCTGGAGGGGCGTGTTGCCCGCCCAGCCGTCGTAGCCGTTGGGGCCGTTGGCGATCTCCAAACAGACGTGCCGCGCGCCGATCGTATACATCCGCTCGAAGATGATTTCCCCCGAGGAAGAATTCAGGAAGAGCGAACCGTAATTGGGGTCCAGCGAGTATTTATTCAGACTGATGACCGCCTGGGCGGCGGTGGCGGCGTCCTGCCAGGTGCCCACCCCATACAACGGGCTGGCGGCGTACAACAGCAGGCGCGCCTTGAGGGCGAGGGCCGCCCCCTTGGTAGCCCGGCCGAGCGCCCAGGTACCGTCGTTGTCCAGGGGAAGGTCCTGGGCGGCGCTGTCGAGCTCCGTAGCGGCGTAGGAGATGCAATCCTTGATGGACGACCGCACATACAGCGAAGGATCCTGCATGTTGCTGTCGAGGTCGATGACCCGGTCGCCCATCATTACGATACCGCCGTAGTTACGGATGAGGTCCTGGTAGCGGAACGCGCGGATAAACCGCAATTCCCCCAGAAGCCGTTGCTTATGCCCGACGCTCATGGAGACAGTACCGATGTTGGTGAGGGCCCAGTTGCACTCCCGGATGCTGCGGTAGCTCCTGCCCCAGAGGGTCCCGGCGATACCGGTGTTTTCGGGAGCCAGTTGTCCGCGCACGATCAACCAGGAGTTATCGTCGTTGTTATAGATGGATTCGTCGGTGATGGAGCTCCACATGCTGTACTCGAAACCCCGCCCGAAACCCGGGGGCGTTCCTTCGCCCTCCTTGTCCTGGAGCACGACACCCAGGTAACGGTTGATCACATAATCCTCGAAAAGGGAGGAGTCGGCCAGGATGGCGGCGTCGGACAGCCGGTCGGTGGGCACGATATTCAGGTAGTTTTTCTTACACGAGGCAAACAGGACCGCCGCGCATAAAAAGATGTATACTGTCTTCATTGTAGTTGGCATTGATCGTTAGAAAGTCAGGTTAAGACCAGCGTTCAAAATGCGTTGTTGCGGGTAGAACTGCCCCGAGCCGCTGGTGCCTTCCGGGTCGTAGTCCTTTACCTTGGTGATCGTAAACAGGTTGAATGCGCTCGCGTAGAACCGTAAGGAAGAAATCTTCGCCCTCGACAGCAACCGGTTCCCTACAGTATACCCGAGCTGGATGCTCTTCAACCGGAGGAAGGCGGAATTGTTCAGCCAGAAGGTGTTGTTGTACAACCCGCCGTTGATGCTCGATGACGCGCGATCGTCAACCCGGGGGTAGGAACCGTTGGGGTTGTTCGGGCTCCAGCGGTTGTCCGCCCAGCTGCTGTAGAAGTTGCCTACCGTGCCCGATTCGGGGAGCACGTACTGGCTGACGTCCGACTGGCCGGCAAAGACCACCGACAGGTCCACGCGTTTGTATGCGGCGTTGAGCAGGATGCCATAGGTGACTTCGGGTATGTTCCCGAATTTGGTCCGGGTCTCGTCGTCCGCTGTGATCTGCCCGTCGCCGTTGACGTCCTTATAGATCAGGTCGCCAAGCTGCGCGCCCGGCAGGTGCGGGTATTTGGCCAGGTCGTCGGCCGTGCGGTATATCCCGATGGCATTGTAAAGGAGATACGTGTTGAGCGGGTGCCCGGTCTGACGCTGGTACGCCAGGGTGGCCGGGGCCTCGTCGATAAAGACGATCTTACTCTTCGCAAAGGTCATGTTGCCACCGATGGTGTAGTTGAACTCCCCTACCCGGCCGCTGTATCCCAGGGTCGCTTCGATCCCGTTGCTGTTGACCTTGCCGATGTTTTCGGAAGGCGTCAGCGGATCGCCGTTGTAGGGGTTTACGATCCCGGATACCTGCGGAACGGAGGCGTTCCGCTGGGTCAGGATGTCGGAGCGTTTTTGCTGGAAGTAGATGAACTCGAGGGTGAAGTTCTGGAACAGGGTGGCGTTGAGCCCGAGGTCCATTTTGGTGGCGGTCTCCCAGGTGATGTTGGGGTTGGCCAGCTTGGTTACGTCGATACCGGGGTGGATGCTGCCGCCGATGACGTACTGGTTGTTGAAAGAATAGTTGTCGAAGTATTGGAACAGACCCACGTTGTCGTTCCCCAGCGTACCGTAGCTGGCGCGCAGTTTCAGGTCGTCCACGACACGGGGCAGGTTGAACCATTTTTCCTTGGAAATCCGCCAGCCGCCGGAGACGGAGGGGAAGAAGCCGTATTGCTTGCCCGCGGGGAAGGTCGACGAGCCGTCGACCCGGGCCTGGAGCTCGAGGAGGTATTTTTCCTCGAAGTTGTAGTCGGCCCTGCCGATGTAGCTCTTGCGCGTGAAGTTGTAGCTGCTGCCGCTGTTGGTTTGATCCGTGGCGGCGGAGCCGCCCTGCGACAATTCGGGCGTCTGCGCCGTGGGGAAATCGAGGCGGTTGGCGCCGAGGATGTCCTGGTGATTCTTGCTCTGTTCATACGCGACAAAGGCGTCGACGTGGTGCTCTCCGAACTGGCGCGTATAGTTCAGCTTGATGTTCGAGGTGATGAGGCTGGTGTTCTGCTGGCTTTCCGTAAGCGTGGCCAGGTTGTTGGAGCCGCCTACGATGACCGCGTTGTAGGTCTTCGCGGCGGAGTCATACGTATACAGGTTGTAGGGCTTGCTAAAAGACTTGTCATAACTGAAGGACTCGTCCACGGCCAGGAACCCGTCCACCGACAGCCCCTTGACGCCGGGGATGCTGTAAGAACCCTTCAATATGCCGTTGAAAACATAGGTAGGATTGGTATTGGTGCCGCCCACGTCGGTGACCTGTACCGTGGAATTGTCGTTTTCGATACCCGTTGTCGGCAGCCCGTTGGGGTATCGCGCCAGCACGGTGGGATAGGCCCGGTAGATTGCGCGGAAGATGTCGGCCGCCGCGGTTTGCGGATAGAGCCGGCTTTCTTCGCGCCCGGACAGGGAAAGCCCGACCTTCAGACGGGGGCTGACGTTGGCGTCGATGTTGCTGCGGAAATTATATTGGTTGTAGTGAGTGACGCCGTTCTTGTACAAGCCGTCCTGGCTGGTCATCCCGGCCGACAGGAAGTACCTGACGTTTTCGGACCCGCCGCTGACGCTGAGGTTCTGCTGGGTCTGGGGGACATTCTTCCTGAGCGTCAGCCCGCGCCAGTCGGTATTGGGATAATAAAAAGGATCGGACCCGTCCTGGTACTTCTGGATCTGGTCCGCCGTATAAAACTGGTTCAATCCACCCGCCGGGTTGTCGTAGTACTCGATCTCGTTCATCAGGGTCGCGTACAAGGCGGCGTCCGCCAGCTTGGGCAACCGCGTGGGCGACGAAAGACCCTGGTTGAAGTTATAGGAGATGACCGGTTTCCCCGTTTTACCCCTTTTGGTGGTGATCAGGATTACCCCGTTGGCTGCCCGGCTCCCGTAGACGGCGGCCGAGGCGTCCTTTAAGATGGAGAAGCTTTCGATGTCGTGCGGGTCGAGACGTTCCAGGCCGCCTATCTGACCGGGCACCCCGTCCACGACGATCAGCACGTCGTTGCTCCCGGTAGTGGCCAGACCCCGGATCAGGATACCCGAACCGTCATACCCCGGTTCGCCGGAGGTATTGTTGGCGATCAGACCGGAAAAACGACCGGCCAGGGAATTCGACAAATTGGGCTGGGGACTCTTGACCACGTCCGCCCCCTGGACCACCGACACCGAGCCTGTGAGCGTGGCCTTCTTTTGGGTGCCGTAACCGACCACAACGACGTCGCCCAGGCTTTTTTCATTGGGCTCTAATAAGATGGTCAGCGACGTTTTTCCCCTGACCGGCACCTCCAGGGTGGTGTAGTCTACGTGGGTGATGACCAATACACCGTCAGAAGGCACGCGCAGGTGAAACGCCCCCGTGGCGTCCGCGGTAGTGGCGGTTTTACCCCCCTTAACCGTTACGGTGGCGCCGGCTACCGGGCTGCCACCCGACGTGACCGTCCCCTGGATGTTGATAAGGTTATCCTGCGCCGTGGAGAGCAGGGGCAGGCATAGCGCCCATAGGCAAACAGCAAAAAGACTTTTCATAATAGCAAGCTAGTTTTGTGCAAAATACAGCCAGCCCCAGGGTCCAAAGGGGGGAGAAAATCGAAAAATAAGGGGGGTAAATTTACCCTTCATCCCCCGGAGGGGCGGCTATGATCGTCAAATCCCGGTTAAACAGGGGGCGGTATTTCCGGATATATTCGGACGGGGTCACGCCAAAGGTCTTGACAAATTGCTCCCGGAAATACCTGACGTCGCCTATGCCCACTTGAAAGGCCGCCTGGTTTATGTTCATGTCTTCGCGGAGCATGAGCACGGCGGAGCGCCGCAAACGGATCTGCCGGATAAAGGCGACGGCGGACTGGCCCGAGATGGACTTGATCTTGTGGTACAGCGCCCGGTGGCTCATCCCCATGGCCTTGGAGAAGGTCTTTATGGTAAAGTCGTCGTTGTCGATGTTGTCTTCCACCACCTGGATACACTTGGCCAGGAAGTGTCGGTATTCCGAAGGGACCCTGACCGAGGATTCCTTTAAGGTAATGCTGTCAAAAAAGTATTTCTGGAGGAGGTTCCGGTTCCGAAGGACCGAATCGATCTTGGCCAGGAGCAGGTGGGCGTCGAAAGGCTTGGTAATATAGTCGTCCGCACCACCCTCCAACCCCCTGAGGCGGGTGTCGTCCCCGGTGGAGGCGGTCAGGAGGATGACCGGGATGTGGCCCAGGGTTTCGGAGCTCTTGATGCGGGCGCAAAGGGTGATCCCGTCCATGCCCGCCATCTGGACGTCGCTCAGGATGAGGTCGGGGAGCTGCCGTTCGGCCAGGGTAAGCCCGTCCTCCCCGCTGGCCGCCCCGAGCACCACGTAGCGGGTCTCGAACAACCCGCGGAGGTAGGCCAGGATGTCGGGGTTGTCGTCGATCACGAGGATCGACTTCCGGTCGCTGACCAATTCTTCGGCGCGGCGGCCTTCCAGCGGTTGGTTGTTTTCCGGGAGGGGCGTCAAATCGGTCTCCGCTGCCAGCTCGTCGAGCAGCTCGTGGTGCGCTATGGGGCTGTCCCCGGCCTCCGACACACCCGCGCCCGGCAGCGTCAGCCGGAAGGTCGTCCCCGTTCCCGGTGCGCTGTCAAAGGTTATCCGGCCCTGATGCGCTTCCACGAAGTGCTTGACCAGGAACAGCCCTATCCCGAATCCCGATGCCCGGTGGGCGACGTCGCCCTGGCGGAACCGGTCGAAGATAAATGGTCTCTCTTTTTCGTCTATCCCGCAGCCGCTGTCTTCGACGATGACCAGCACGCCATCTTTGGTGCTTTCCAACCGGAACACGACCGTGCCGCCTTCCGGGGTGAACTTAAAGGCGTTGGACAAAAGGTTGAACAGGGCGATCTCGATCTTTTCGAAGTCCCCCGGTATTTCCACCCGCTCCAGCGGCGCCTCCAACCGGTAGTCGATCCGCCGGGCCCTGGCCTGTTGCAGGAAGAGGGCGTGGACCTCCCGGCAGATGGCGGTCATGTCGATCCGGACGATGTTGAGCTCGTCCATCCGGCTGTCCGCCTTCCGGAAAAGGAGTAGCTGATCCACCAGGCTCAACAGCCTCCGCGCGTTCCGGTATGCCGTCGTCAGCCCGCCGGACTCCGCCGCCGGCTCGTTATCCCGTATCCATTGCTTCAGGGGATTTATGATCAGGGTGAGGGGCGTCCGGAACTCGTGGGATATGTGGGTGAAGTAGGAAAACTTGCGCTCGGCGATCTCCTTCTCCTTCTCGTTCTCCAGGTGCGCCAGCCGGACCTCGTATTTAAGACGCTCCTGGCGACGGGCATAGTTGACGTATAGCCCGACCAGGGAAATAAACGACAGCCCGTATAACAGATAGGCCCACCACGTCCGGAACCAGGGCGGCAGCACCGTGATCCGGAGCAGGGACGCCGGCGTTCCCCATTCGCCCGAGGCGTTGGTGTTTTTGATCAGGAGGGTATATTGACCCTCGGGCAGCCGGGTATAGGTCGCGGTGCGCTGGTCGCCTGCGCTCAGCCAGGCTTTGTCCCAGCCGTCCAGCTTATAGCTGTAGGCAATCTTGTCGGCGGAGGTGTAGTCGAGGGCCGCGTAGTCGACCGACACCGTGTTTTCCTCGTACGGAACGGTGATGCCCCGTATCGTCCCCGCCACTACCTCGGTGATGTGGCGGACGTTCGAGCTCACGGGCTCGTTGTTGACCCGGATGCCCGTCAGCCGAAGGGGCGGCTGTTCGGTATTGCCGCGTACGCTGTCCGGGAAAAAGATGTTGAACCCGCGGATACCGCCGAACACGAATTCCCCGGACCGGAGCTCGCCTACCGCCTTGTAAGAGAACTGGTTGCTTTGGAGCCCGTCGCCCTGCATGAAGTTCCGGGCCGTCCGGCGCCGGGTATCGAAGCGGTCCAGGCCGTTGAAGGTGCTCATCCAGAGGTTGCCTTCCCTGTCTTCCAGCATTTGCAGGATGGCGTTGCTGGACAGGCCGTCGGCGTCGGTATACCGGGTGAACTTTTCGCGGTCCCGGTCGAAGAGCAACAAACCGCCCCCGTCGGTGCCGACCCAGAAATTGCCGTGGGCGTCCTCGCGGAGGCAACGGACGGGGTAACCGGTGGGATAGAGCTTGTGGCGTTTGCTCACGCGGTCGATCCGGACGAGGGCGGTATAGCTGCCGCCCCAGAAGTCGCCGCGGCTGTCTTCCGTCAGACACTGGAGATTGCTCAGACCCGCGGGGTCCCAGGCCTCGAAACGGTCTGTCTTGGGGTTGTAGAGATACAACGTGCCGTTATTGCTGGTGCTCACCCAAAGTCTTTGGTTCCTGTCTTCGTAGACCAGCCATATATTGTTCTCCTCGTTTTTGGTGAGCGGGTTATAGCAGATATAGCGTTTGAACTTTTTGTCCTTGATTTGGAATTGGCTGACACCGCCGAACCAGGTCCCCACCCAGGTCTTTTGGTGACTGTCCCGGAGGATCGAGGTGATAAAATTGCTCCCGATCGAGCTTTTGTCCGCCGGGTCGTTGGTGAATGCCGTCGACGCATTTGTCTTCCGGTTCCAATACCGCAGCCCCGCCCCGTCGGTACCCACCCAAAGATGGGCGTCATCGGCTTCTCCAAAGGAAAAGATGAAGTTGTTGATCTGTCCAAAGGCGTTGTCCGTCGGAAAGGTATGCAGCTCGAAGGGATTGTCCGCGGGGTCGATGATGTTGATGCCGCCCCGGAGCGTGCCGATCCATTTCCGGTTTTCCTTGTCCTCGTAGATCGCAAACACGGAGTTGCTGCTGAGGGTCTGTTTCCTGTTCTTGAAGATCAGCGTGCGGGCCCTGCTTTCGTTGGGGCCGAGCAGCAGTATCCCGCTGCCGTCACAGGCGATCCACAGGACGCCTTCGTGGTCGGTATACAGGTTCATCACCTTGCTGGGAGTGGCCAGGTAGTTGCCCGTGATCGTCCCTTTGGCTATATCGTAGCGGAACAAACCGCTGTCGGTCCCTAACCAGACGTTCCCGTTTTTATCAGTGTTCAGGCTGTATGTCCTTTTTTGCGACAACGCCATGGGTTGCAACTGACGGGTGCCCGGGTCGTACCGGCAAAGGCCCTGTTGTTGCACGGAGACCCAATACAGGCCTCGCGCGGTATCGGCCGCGACGGCCGTCGCTTCATAGCCTTTCTGGCCCTTTAATGCGACCGGCGTCCCCGTTTGCGTTCGGGTGTCGAAAACAAACAAACCCAGGTGCTCGGTGCCCACCAGGATACGGCTGGCGCCGATGGCCCTCATGGCGAGCACGTTGTCCCGCAGCGGCCTGCGCTTCCCGTCTTTTTGATCCAGGTACCGGGGGAGCTCGAAGGATTCGGTGATGGGGTCGAACACGCTCAGGCCCTTTCGGCCGCCTACCCACAGACGACCGTCGGGTGCGCCTTCGATGCGGTTGACGTTGTTATCCACGAGCGAGCTGCTGTCCCCGATCCGGTTTCGGCATACCTTGAACCGGTAACCGTCGTAACGGTTGAGCCCGTCGTAGGTGCCAAACCACATGAAACCACGGGCGTCCTGGTAGATCTGGGTCACGGCGTTGTTGGACAAGCCGTTCTCGATGCCCAGGTAGCGCACGGAGCCCTGGGAGCCGGGACTCTGGGCGTGGGCCAGGGTTGATAGTAGTAGTAAGATGCACAGGCAGCTCTTCCTCATTATGGCAGCAATATCGTGTCAAATATACAATTAATATCCGGGTAACCGGTCCCGGTAGGGCTTTGGCAGCAGGGCGCGGGCTATGGCGGTCTCCAGGCGCAGCCGGCGGAGCAGCTTATATACCGGGATTACGGCATGTAACTTTGGCCTCCCGGGCAATGTTAGCAGTTCCCTTACTTTCGGTGGCGCGAGCAGCGCCTGCCCCTGTAGTAACAGGGCATACCGCGCGGCGCCCAGGTGCTTCCGGTATTGGCGGTATAGGTCATTGGCGTAGCCGCTCTTTGCCAGCCGATTGTCGAGGTGCGTTTCGCGGGCCAGTTCGTACTCCAAATAACCCTGCGGCAACCCTTCCAGCCCCATCCGCCGTCCCATGCGGTAAAATACGTCGAAAATTTCTCCTTTTTCCCGCATCGTCAATCGCCGGTCCACCAGCTCGAACGCGCTGATCGAATACCCGATCAGCATAAACAACACGTCCAGGTACGCTTCCGCCGGGATGGACGCGCCACGGGCCGCCTCCACGCCCTTATGGATGCCGGCGATGCTGTCGATTGCCTTATTCGCGTCCTTTTCGGAAGCAAATACGATTCTTTGCGCGTAGGTCAACGTGGAAAACAACCGTCCCAGCGGGTCTTTGGGAAGCCGCCCCGTGAAGTACAACCAGTCCACCGACTTGTTCAGCGCGAACTCCGCCGCGGCGCCTGCGAAAATCAGCAGGACGGTGTCCGCCCTACCCCAGATCGTACGGACGATCGAAGTCGGTGCCACGAACATATCTTCTCCGCGCCCAGTACCGATAGAATGCCCAACGTATAACATAATATATCATTCCAGGTAAAAAACGTGCCGATCATCGTCCGCATCAGCGACGGCCGCGTAAAACCCAACCGGTCGGCGATATGAAAATATTGACCCGTCTCTATGGCGTACGCAAAAACCAGCACACCCAGCGCGGCGGGCCATTTGGCGATTCTTGTCACGCCTCGCACGAAGCAATAGAGGAGGATGACGACCAGGTAGTCGCCCACATACGGGCGGACAAAATCGTCGTGCATTTTTTCACCGATAAAAAGTTCGATACCTGTCAGTGCGGCGGCGAGCGCCAGGTAGCGGGGTTTCAATCGCATTTAGAAAGTACTTTGAATTACAAAGTAAATATAAAAAAGGGACATTTCCAAGGGAGCGTGCCGCGGGGGTGCGGAGACGGAGGCGCGCGCGGCGCGGCGCGCGGGTTGGGGCAGGGCGCGGCGCGGGTTGGGGCGGCCTAGCGCAAGACCGTCAGGAGGTTCTCCTTGTAGACCTTCCCCACGGGCAGCTTCTTCGACCCCAGGGAAACCTCGTTCCCTTCCAGGAAGCGCACAGCTTTCACGGAGACGATGTAAGACTTATGGATGCGCACGAAGCGTCCGGCGGGTAGCTGCGCCTCGAGCTGGGTGAGGGTTTGCTTGGACATGAGGCGGTCGGAATCTCCGTGGATGAAGACGTAGTTCCCGTAGGCTTCGACGTAGAGGATGTCCCTGAGGAATACCTTGGCGAGCTTTTTATCGGACTTGACCACGATGAAGTCGTCGGTGGGCGACGTGGGAGTCGAGGGGGCGGGCGTCAGCGGCGTCGCGAGCGCCTGGCGGTGCTGCGCGACCTTTTCGGTGGCCTGTACAAAACGGGGGAACGAAAACGGCTTTAGCAAATAATCCGTCACCGACAGCTCGAAGCCCTCCAGGGCAAAATCGGGATAGGCGGAGGTAATGATGACGGCCGGATACCGCTTCAGGGACCGAAGCATGTCGAGCCCACTGAGGCGGGGCATGTTGATGTCCAGGATGACGAGGTCGACGTCCTGGCGGCCAAGCGCCTGCATGGCTTCGAAGGCGTCCGCGCAGGTGGCGGCGAGCGTCAGGTAAGGGACCTGCTCGATATAGGTCCGGAGCAGGTCGCGGGCGATGGGCTCGTCGTCTACGATAATGCAGTTCAGGTTCATGTGAGCTTTATTTGCAGATCGGCCTCGAACCGGTCGGGGAGCCGTCGGGTGGTCAGGGAATATTGGTCCTCGTAAATCAGGTCGAGCCGCTGGCGGAGGTTACGGAGACCGAGACCGCCGCTCGCCCGGATAGGGGCGGCCGCGGCGTCGTCGACCGAATTGGCTGCGTGGAGGCGCAGCCACTCCCCCGCCAGCGACAAACGAATGTGTACAAAAGCCCGCTGCCCGGGGGACGCGGAAAAGTGTTTGAAGCCGTTTTCTACCAGGACGATGAGCAGCAAGGGAGCCACGAAGGCGTCGGTGAAATCGCCCTCCGTTTCCAGCCATATATCTGTCGCCTCGCTGAGGCGTATCCGTTCCAGCTCGACATAGTTGCGAATGTATTCCGCTTCCTTTTCCAGGGCGACATATGCCTGGCCGGTCTCGTACAACGAATAACGGAGGAGGTCCGAGAGCTGCAACATCAGCCCGGGGAGCCGCTTGGACTCGGCAACCGAGAGCCCGTAGAGGTTGTTCAGGGTATTGAACAGGAAATGCGGGTTCAACTGCGCCTTCAGGTGCCGGAGCTCGTTTTCCCTGCGCTCCCTGTCCAGGACCAGGCGGTCGGAGCCGATCCGGACAAAGGTCGCGACGACGGTAAAGGCGACGACGCTGAACGCGATGTGCTCCTGTCGCCAGTCAACCAGGTCGGTTATGTGGAACAGGCCGCCAAACACCCAGCCGACGGCATTCAATATATAGGGCAGGATCGTTATCAGCAAAACCAGCTGTCCGAAATAGGCCGCGGCGCCAACATACCAGGCCCGTCGTTTGAAAAACGGCAGGACCAGCAGGTTTTGGGTGTAGCAGGGAACCATCAGCTCCAGGGTCTCCTGCAATACCAGACAGGCCAGGGTCGCCCCGGTCATCCGCGATGGGTATTCCTTGAGCAGGATATACAGAAAATACACGACTATCCAGAAACCCGCCTGGGTATAGACCTTGTAGGGACGGGTGAACAGGCGGGTCCAGTCGAATCTTTTCATGGACCAAAGAACGCCTGCCGGCCCCGCTCCGCCAAATTTTGATGATAAACGTATCGATTCCGGTGATGAACATACCGGGCCGTCGTACGTCACCGGGTGACATACGTTGATCAATCTTATTTTTCAACCGGGTGGCGGGCGGCTAGTTTTGGGACATGCGTATCACCTTCCTCCTCCTGTTTGCGGCACTGCATGCCACTGCACAAACCGACACCACCTTCCTGAAAAGCGTACCCGGCTGGATGGCCGACAACCACGTACCCTGCGTCGGCATCGGCCTGATCGACCACGATACGATCCGCCTGCTGCGGACGTTCGGCGATCTCCGGCAGGGCCGCCCCGCACCAGCCAATACCCTGTTCAACATCGCCTCCCAGACAAAACCGGTCACGGCCATGCTGACCCTCCGGCTCGTCCAGGCCGGGCTTTGGAACCTCGACGAGCCGCTGATGCATTATTGGATCGATCCGGACATCGCCGGTGACTCCAACCTGCCGCGGCTGACTACCCGGATCGTACTCAGCCACCAAACCGGCTTTCCCAACTGGCGAACGGACAACGGCGGCCAGAAGCTGCGTTTCACTTTCCAGCCCGGGACGCGGTTCCGGTATTCGGGCGAAGGCTTCGAATACCTCCGGCGGGCGCTGGAACATAAATTCCACCAGTCGCTCGAGGTTTTGATGGAGAACTACCTGTTCCGTCCGCTGGGCATGAACGACACCCACTATTGGAGCAGCCGGCTCGACACCGGACGGTTTGCCTGGTGGCACGACGGTCAGGGACGGCCCTACGACGTGTCGATCCAGACGCCGGTGAACGCCGCGGATGACCTGATCACCACGGTAGCGGACTATTGCAAGCTGGGCATCGCTGCGATGAAAGGCCTTGGGTTGTCGGATACGCTGTTCCAGGATATGACCCACCCCCAGGTCAAGATAAAGGAGAACTACTTCCGCGGATTGGGCTGGGGCCTCGTAGGGGGGCTGCCGGGGGACGAATACGCGCTCGAGCACGGCGGTTCCGACGTCGGCGTCCGGACGATGGCGGTTTTCCTCCCGAAGTCCGGGACGGGCGTCGTCGTCATGACCAACGGGGATAACGGGCTGTTCATCTCCGACCAGGTCATCAAAGCCGCCCTGGCCTCGGGCACACAGCTACTGGCAATCATGAATAAAAGCGCCGTCTCCCATGTGCGGGTCGTCGTACCGGACTCGGCCATCCAGGCCCATGTAGGCGCATATATCCAAAGCAACGGGAAGGTGATCAACATCGCCCGGGAAGGCAACGCCATTAAGGTATCCGGGGATGGAGCCCCGACCGCGGTCTTGTATCCCGAATCCGCCAATCGCTTCTTCATGGATGGGTACGATGTACAATTGGAATTTCCCAACGACACGACGCTCGTGATATACGAAGGTGGAAAAGCCGTGATGACCATCCCCCGCCGCAAGGAAGCGGAGCAGGGCCGCAGCGACCTGGAAAAAGATATGACCGCCCTCGCCTCGGACGACACAGAAGGCCGGTTCACCGCTTCCTCGGGGTACCTCAAGGCGGCGCGGTATGTTATGGATGAGCTACGGCAGGCGGGTATCCCGGCGCGGCTGCAACCTGTACCGTTCGTGTGGGACGACTATACCGGCAGCCGGCTGACCGTTGGAGGCATAACCTATGCGGACACCAGCTTTGTCGTGATACAGCGGGGACGCCTGCGACCGACGCATTGGATCCTGCAAAAACCCGGCGACACGGCCACCGACAAAACGGCCGGCATCATCCTCCTGCCGAACGCCGGCCAGGCCGCAGATTGGGCCACCACCGTCCTACGGCAATATCGCTTTGGCTATATGCACTATCGACCCGACGGGATGCCGGCGGCGAACGGCGTGCCGGTCATCCTGGTGAGTCCCACGCTGGCCGGGCACCTCGGCGGCCCCGTTACAGCAGCCATAACCTGGAAACCGGAAAACCGGACCGGCTACAACGTCCTTGGGTATTGCCAGGGCAAAACGGACCGTAAGATCGTTCTGAGCGCGCACCTCGACCACATCGGCCGCATCGGCAACACCATCTACAACGGCGCTAACGACGACGCCAGCGGCTGCGCGGCGGTATTGGGCGTGGCCCGGAGGCTCGCGACCCAGTCCGCGGACGCCGCGGTAGTCCTTGCCTTTTTCTGTGGGGAAGAGCTCAACCTCAAGGGCTCAAGCTGGTTCGTATCGCAACTGGGTGACACCGCGGTACAACTGAACATCAACGTGGAACAGGTGGGCAGCCGGCACCGGTCGGTGAAGGGCGTCTGGGCGCTGGGCGCTACGGCCTATAAAAACGCCTTTTTAACAGCCGGGTCGATGTTCGATAACGGGGACCTGCAATTCAGCGCGGAAGACAGCGTCCGGGATATCCTCGCCAACACCGACGGCTACAGCTTCATGCAGCGACGCATCCCTTCCCTGCTGATCGGTTCCGGCGGGTTCGACGAGCACCACACGCCCCAGGACACCATCGACCTGATCGACTTCGGACACCTGCAAAAGGTCACCGACCTGTTGTACGAATTGGTTCGACGAGCGGAGTAAATCCGTGTTTCGATGGTACTTTTTACCGATCCGGTGGAGCATCCCTGAAAACGCGCCGTAGATTTGTCCCATGCCGCTTCCGAAATATTCCACCTTTGGCATGAGCGACGACGCGATCACGGTCGACCGGTTCAAACGGTACTACGCCGGGAACCCGCACCTACAGCCGACGCACAAGCACAGCTTTTATCACCTGTTGTATTTCACGCAGGGGGGCGGCGAGCATACCATCGACTTCGTGAGTTTCCCCGTGCGCCCCGGCATGATCTATTTCATGCGACCCGGGCAGATGCACAAGTGGCGGTTCGACGGACCGGTGGACGGGTATGTGGTGAATTTCTCGCCGACGTTTTTTGAAAAACAGGGGATCGACTCGGCCATCGCGGACGGTTTTTCGTTTTTCGGAACGGAGATAAAAGACCATGTGTTACAACTCTCCGCAAAAACCCAGGTAGAGCCGTTGTTCAAAGACATGCTGCGCGAAACGGAACGCCCCGACGCGTTGTCGCGGCTGCGCATCGCCACCCTGCTCCTGCAGCTCTTCGTCGCCGTGCAACGCGACCACTTCCCGGTGACCCTGCCGGAATCGGCGGGGTACAACAGCACGCTGCTCCACAACTTCCGGGAACTGGTCGACAAACACTTTGCCGGCCTGCGGCTACCCAAAGAGTACGCTGCCATGCTCTACATCACCCCCAACCACCTCAACGCCCTGTGCAAAGACCTGCTCGGCGTCCCCGCAGGCCAGGTCATCAGGGACAGGGTGATGCTCGAAGCCAAACGCCTGTTGTCCAACTTCGACCTGCCGATCACCGAGGTGGCCCGGACGTTGAACTTTACCGACAGCTCCTATTTCATCAAATTCTTTAAAAAATATGCCGGAACTACCCCTGACATCTTTCGAAAACGTTCCTAAAAGACCATCCCTGGCCCTGAGCATCCTCCAGAATAAATGCTCCCGCTGCCGCCGGGGTCCCATGTTTAAGGACCCCAACCCTTACCACCTCCGGCGCGTGCTGGACATGAACGACCAGTGCCCGGTCTGCGGACAATCACTGGACATCGAGGTGGGTTTTTATTACGGCACCAGCTATGTCAGCTACGCCCTGTCGATTGCCGTCAGCGCCTCCACCTTCGTGGCCTGGTGGGTGCTCATCGGTATCTCCGCCGACGACAACCGGATCTTTTACTGGCTGGGGCTGGACATCCTGCTACTGGTGGTACTACAACCCTTGTTTATGCGCTGGGCCCGGGCGGCGTGGCTCGCGTTCTTCGTCCACTATGACCCCCACTGGCCGACCAACCCGCCCAAACCGCCCGAAAGGGACAACGCGGCGCTGAAGGACGCGTGGTGAGCGATCGCGCCGAGGATATAGTCGATGTCGGCATCCGTTGTGGTGGGGTGTACGGAAATCCTCACCCACCCGGGCTTCGGCGATAACCCCGCACGAATGGCCACCGAGCGTTCAAAGTCGATCCCCAGCAACTTGTGACCATAAGGCCCGGCGCAGCTGCAACCACCCCTGGATTGGATACCGTATTGATCGTTCAGGAAGCGGACGACGTCATCGTAGTGCGCACCCTCCACGATAAACGACACGACCCCCAGGCGATCCCGGTGGTCAGCCGCCAGCACGCGGACGCGATCGATACAGGAAAGCCCGTCCAGAAGACGCGTCAGCAGCTCCTGCTCCCGCGTCCGTATCCGGTCTACGCCCATCGCCTCTTTCAAGCGGATACATTGCCCGAGCTTTATGGCGCCCAGCAAGGGCGGCGTACCGCCGTCCTCGCGTTGCTCGATGTCTTTGACGTAGTCCCGGTCGCCCCAGGGGTTGGCGTACAAGACCGTCCCCCCGCCCGGCTGATCCGGCGCACCGCCCCGGTACAACCGGCGCTTGAAGACCAATACGCCGGGCGTGCCGGGGCCGCCCAGGAATTTATGGCCGGAAAAATAGATGGCATCGAGCGGGCGCATGTCTATATCGACGTAGGGGGCGGCGCAGGCGTAGTCCACGAAGCAAAAACCGCCAAACGAGTGCATCAGCGAGGCGATCTCGTCGACAGGCGTCAGGATACCAGTGACATTGGAGCAGGCGGTGACGGCGGCGATCTTTAACGGCCGGTCGGCGTAACGCGCGACCAATGCCCGCAACGCAGAAACGTCGGAGAAAACGGCCACCTCGGCCGTCGTCTCCAACCAGCTGAGGTGGTTGCTATGGTGCTCCCTATCGGTGACGAACACTACCGGCCGTACGGCGGATGTCGCCCCCTTCAACCCCAGCAGCCGCTGCAGCTTGTTCACCGCGCCGGTCATCCCGCTGCCGCAAAACAACAACGCGTCCTCGTCACCCGCATGCACGTGCGCTTTCACAATGGCCCGAGCCTCTTCATAAGCGGCCGACATACGGGTACCGGTGAGCGTCGTTTCCGTGTGGGTGTTTGCCCAAAAAGGCAATATCTCTTCCTGCAACCAGGTCTCGATCGGGCGATAGGCCCTGCCGCTGGCGGTCCAATCGGCGTAAACCAAAGGGCGAAGCCCACCGGGCGTTTCGATCAGGCGGTCGTGGCCGATGATGTGGGCGCGGAACGGCGCGAAGTAACGTTCGGAGGGGCTCATTTTGCGGGTTTTTCGAACAGATAATGCGGCGTGCGTTTAAAATAGCCGTTGCCCCATACAGCGATAAGAACGACAACGGCGATCAACAAGGCGACCATCAGCCACTGCGACCCGGAAGTCCGCTGGATCGGCTGTTTGGCGTTGCATACCTCCCCCGGACAATACTGCGCCTTCCTCCGGTACACCAGCGAATACACCTTGCACCCCAGACAAATCCCAAAGGAGGATTCGAAGTACAAAAATATAAGACAAACCAGACAGGTGATGCCCGTGATCGGGCTATAGGCATTGACGATCACCAGGAAGGTGAACATCGTCGCCGACAACACGAGCCCTATCACCCAGGCGAATTTCTTTTGCGCGGCGCCCACGTACTCCGGGGTCTGGCGGCGCACGATAAAACGGCCGATCACCAGCGAAGGCGCCAGCCGCGGGCTGATAAAGACACGGACGGCAAAATCCAGGAAAAAGATGGTCAACACGTATTTCACCGGGACGAAGTTGTCCGTGAACAGGATCACCAAAAAGGAAACGAGCGTGGCCACGAAAAAAAGTCCGGCCGCGGCCCGTATCTCCCTTTCGTTGAGCACCCGGATGTCGTAGCCGGGTACGCTTTCTCCAAAGCGAATGGTCTTGGGCATGGGTTCGATTTTTCCATAATACTACCCCACGCCGCGGGCGCCCGCAAGCGGCGTCAACAGACGATGCTTTAGGGCCCACCAAAGCGTCGGCATCGTCGACGAACGCCAGGGGCGAAAAAGGTCAAAAAGATTTACCGATATTTAAGATATGAAGGCGCTCCTCGACTTCAGACGGTTCCGGCTATACCTCTGGATCGGTCTTGGCCACCTCGTGATGGGCTGGATGACCGATGCGGGGCAGCATTCCAATGCCTTTGGCGAGCGCTTTGCCAATAACCTCTGGCTGGGGATATACATGACGCTGGTCAATTACGTACTGTTTGAATACACCGTGCCCAGGTTGCGTTGGCGTAAGGCGGGGAAGGCGACGCTGCTGGTCATCGCGCACTTTATTCTCGCCACCCGCGGCGTCGCGCTTTGGCGACAGTTGGGGACGGTGATCCATTTTTATACCGTTTTCCCAGGGGAAGAACACAGCATTTCCGATAATTTCGGGTATAGTTTTGCCACCGCCCTGCTCTTTGGGATCGTAAGGCATATTTTCCAGCACGTCAAGCTCCGGCAGGCGGCCCAACAGCTAAGGATCGAAAAACAACAGGCCGAGCTCAATTACCTCAAGTCACAAACCAACCCCCATTTCCTGTTCAATACGCTCAACAACATCTATTCCCTGGCCAGGGACAAGTCCGACCTTGCCCCGGAGACCATCCTGAGGCTGTCCCAGCTACTGCGCTACATGCTCTACGAGACGGGCGGACCCTTTATCGCGATCGAGCAGGAGCTGAAGATCATCGGCGACTATATTTCGCTGGAACGACTGCGGTACGACGACAGCCTGCGCGTATCCTTCCACTATGACGTGGAAGACATGAAACAGGCGCTCCCGCCGCTGTTGCTGATCCCTCTCGTCGAGAACGCCTTTAAGCATGGGGTTTCGGAAACCCGGAACCGCCCGTATGTGGACATCCACCTGTCCGTGGCCAAACGTCAGCTGGCTTTTTCGGTGCGAAACTCCACCGAAGAAAACAACGGCGACATCAGGGAAGGCATCGGTTTGTCCAACCTGCGCCGCCAGCTGGAATTGTTGTATACGGACTACCAGGTCCGCGTCGAGCAAAAGGTATCCGAATTTTGCGCCACACTGACCATAAACCTCTCGAGCCATGTCTAACATACGTTGTATCATCATCGAAGACGAGCCCCTGGCCGTGAAGGTCCTGAAGGACTATGCCGCCCAGGTACCCTTCCTTGAGCTACAGGAGACGTTCAGGGACGCGCTGCTCGCCACCGACTACCTGCGGCAGCATACCGTGGACCTGATCTTCCTGGACATCCACCTGCCGCGCCTGAAAGGCATGGCATTTTTGAAAACGCTGTCGAACCCGCCCGCGGTCATCGTCACCACCGCCTATCACCAATACGCCGTCGAAGGCTTCGAGCTGAACGTTACCGACTACCTGCTCAAGCCCATCGCCTTCGAACGCTTCCTCGTGGCGGTAAACAAGGTACCCAAACCGGCCGACGCCGCGTCCAGGGACTTTATCTTCGTAAACGTGCAAAAGAAAAAAGTGCGGTTGTCCTTCGCCGACATCCTTTATATCGAAAGCCAGCGGGAGTACGTGCGGATCGTCACCCTACAGGGTGAATACCTCTCCAGGATGAGCACCCACGAGATCGAGTCCTTGCTGCCGGCGCCGCTTTTTACCCGCGTACACCGGTCCTTTATCGTGTCCGTCCGCCGGATCGACGCCTACACGGCGGAGATGATCGAGATCGGGGGCGCCTCGATCCCTATCGGCAAGGAATACAAAAAGACTATTTCCACCACTTTAACGGGAAGGTAATCTCCCCCACCGAGGGTACGATCATATCCGGCTTGAACGCGTAGCGGTTCAGGTGCTCCTTTTTGGAGATGCCGGACAACACCAGGATGGTCCGGTAGTCCAGCTGCACGGCGCCCTGTATGTCGGTGTCCATGGTATCTCCGATCACCGTGGTGCCCTCGGTTTCGAGGTCCAGTATCTTGCGGGCGGAACGGAACATGACCGGGCTGGGCTTGCCGATGCTAAAGGCGCGGCGGCCCGTGGCCTCTTCGATCATGGCGGTGACGGCCGCGATCCCCAGGTTGCCCCAGCCGGGTTTGCGGGGGGAAGGGTCGCGGTTGGTGATGATGAACTTGGCGCCGGCGAGGATCATATTGATGGCGCGCTGGACCATCTCCAGGGTAAAGTTGTGCCCCTCGCCGAGGACCACGAAATCGGGCTCGGTTTCCACCAGGGTCAGGCCGTTCTCGTGGAGGCTCGTCAGGAGTCCGCCTTCGCCGAGCACATATACGGTACCGTTGGGGGCGTGGGTCGCCAGGAATTTGCCGGTGGCCATCGCACTGGTGTAGACGTGCTCCTCGGACGCCTCGATGCCCATCCGCTTGAGCTTGCGCAACACCTCCAGCGGCGTCCGCTGGCTGTTGTTGGTCATAAAGGTAAAGGGGATTCCATCGCTCAGCAGGCGGGCGATAAAGCGGTCCGCCCCGGGGATCATCTCGTCCCCGACGTAGATCACGCCGTCCATGTCGATCAAAAGGCCGTTTCGCATTGGCTAAATTTACGTAATTTATCGTGTGTCGCGCCCCACGTATTGGCTAACCCGGTTCATGATCCTCCGACTGCTCGGGGCGGTGTATGCCGTGGCTTTCCTGGCCGCGGCCCTGCAGGTGATCCCGCTGATCGGGGCCAGGGGGCTACTCCCGGTGGGCGACTTCCTGCAGCAGGTGGACGCGAATTTTTTCAGGCTACCCTCCCTCTTTTGGTGGACGCATACGGACACGGCGCTGCTGGTTGCCGCCTGGGGCGGGTTTGGGCTTTCGTGCGTCGTCGCCCTCGGTTTTGCGAACGCGCCCATGATGGCCGCGCTTTGGTTCCTGTATATGTCGTTTGTAAACGTCGGGCAGGATTGGTATGGCTATGGATGGGAGATCCAGTTGCTGGAAACGGGTTTCCTGGCGATCTTCCTCTGCCCGCTGACTGACCCGCGTCCCTTTCCCGACCGCCCGCCGCCCTTTCCCGTCATCGGGCTCTTCCGCTGGCTGATTTTCCGGATCATGCTGGGTTCGGCGCTGATCAAGCTCCGGGGCGACGTCAGCTGGCGCGACGGCACGGCGCTCTACTACCATTTCGAAACACAGCCCATCCCGGGCCCGCTCAGCCGGTGGTTCCATTTCCTGCCGCGCCGGGTGTTACAGCTCGGCGTCTGGTACAATTTCCTGGCCGAGCTCATCGCACCCTTTTTTGCCTTCTGGCCCCGTATCGGGCGGCACATCGCGGGTGTCCTCATGGTTTTGTTGCAGCTCGTCCTGATCTGTAGCGGGAACCTGTCGTTCCTCAACTGGCTGACCATCGTTCCGGCGCTGGCGTGTTTTGACGACGGATTCTGGTCCCGGCTCCTGCCTCGCGCCCTCGTCCGCCGCGCGGAGGCCGCCCGCGACGCCGCCCGACCCTCCCGCGCGATGACGATCACCGCCTGGACGGTGACGGGTATCGTTGCCATGCTCAGCATCCTGCCGGTGACGAACCTATTGTCGTCCCACCAGGTCATGAACACGTCCTATGACCCGCTCAACCTGGTGAACACCTACGGCGCCTTTGGCTCCGTCGGACAGGAACGCTACAACATCGTTTTCGAAGGCTCCCTGGACAGCGTTCGCTGGATAGAATACCGCTATAAAGGACTGCCCGTGGATACCGACCGTCGCCCGCTCCAGATCGCGCCGTTCCAGCCACGGCTTGACTGGCAGATGTGGTTTGCGGCGATGTCGACGCCGGACCAATACCTTTGGACGGTAAACCTGGTGTACAAATTGCTGCGCGGTCAGCCGGACATCGTCGGTCTGTTCGCGGACAATCCATTCCCCGGCCGGCCGCCGCGCTATATCCGGGCCGTGCTGTATAAATACGCCTTTGCACGACCCGGGAGCGGTCATTGGTGGCGACGGCAACGCCTGGGTAACTGGATGCCGGTGTTGTCGCTCGCCTACTTCGGTGCGATACCTACAGAACGTTGATCGACCTGGACACGCTCTGTGCGTGCTCCTTCTTGGGCAACGTCAGGTACAGCACGCCGTTGTCGTACCGGGCGGACGCCTTGTCGGCGTCGACGGTATCGTCGATGCTGAAGGACCGGGTGAAAGATTGCTGGCGGTATTCCTTGCGGAGCCAGCGGTTGTTTTCCCCTTCCTCGCTTTTTTCCTCCTTATGGTCGAAGGAGATGGTCAGGGTATTGTTGGAAAAATGCAGCTGGAAGTCCTCTTTTTTCAGCCCGGGCGCCATTACCTCGACTTCGTAGGTCTTGTCTGTCTCCCGGATGTTGACGGGTACGTTGCGGTTGTGCAGGTTACCGACACTCCACATTCCGTCGTCGATCCAGCGGCCGAGGTTCTCCTGGAAGAGCTGGTCGATGGCGCCGCCGAAAGACGAAGGGCGGCCGGGGTTTTTTCTACCGATGTTAGCCATAAGGTTTTTTTATGTACGGCACAAGCGGGATGCCATCCCGTACCGCGATGTTAAACTGGCAGACGGTTTGGCCAAATTTACCGCCCGTAAGTGCGTTTCAGGGCATCCCCCATCATCGTCACCGCCGCTTTGCGGGTCATGAGCCGTTGCATCAGGAACGCCACCCAGCGGTTCCCGCGGCCGCTGACAAACGAGGGCCCGCGCCCTATACGGCGAAGACATTCCTCGGCGACCGCCTCCGGTTGCTGGGCGGCCGGCTCCAGGGCGCTGGCCTTGGCCGGCCGGGTGTCCAGGTAGTTGGGGGTCGCGATGGAGCCCGCACAGCACGCGATCACGTCCACGCCGAGGGGTTTCCATTCGTACCACAGGCCTTCCGCCAGCACCCTGCAAAAGGCCTTGGTGGCGGCGTACGTGGCCAGACCGCCCGAACCCTGGAAACCCGCCAGCGATGACATGATGACGATGCCGCCCCTTTTGCGCCCGATCATTTCACGACCGAAATGGTGCAACAGGACCAGCGGCGCCGTGGCGTTTACGGACACGATGTCGGTATGGGTAGATAAGTTCGTGGACAGGTAGGGACCGATATAGGACAAAGCGGCATTGTACACCAGGAAATCGACGGTGCGGTCGCCGAGCGCGTCGAGGATGACCCATATGGCCTCCGGCGCCGCCAGGTCGCAGGTGATGGGCAGGACCCTGACGCCATAACGGGTTGCGATGGCGGCCGCGGTGGCCTCCAGGACCTCTTTTCGCCGGGCGACCATGACCAGGTCCAACCCCCGGGCGGCCAGGGCGCGCGCATACGCAGCCCCCAGTCCTTCGGACGCCCCTGCGATGAGGGCGGTGGGGCCGTATTTTTCTTTGAAATTCATATCGTGGGGGGCGGCGCCTGCCGGCGCCCTTTGGCGGCAAAGGGGTATACCGAACCGGCCATGCGGAAAAGCACGATGACCGGGAAAATCACCCACGCGGCATTGGACAGGAAAACGCGTCCCAGGTGCGGCGACGCGTGCTCTCCACACACTTCCTCGAACAGGATGATGGACACGTTGGTGAGCATCACCGAGGCCCACATGATGCTGACGAAACGAATCCAGTTCTTCCCCTTCGCATACGCGTAGATCGCCACCACATAAAAGGGGCCGAAGAACAGGGCGTCGATCCAGATCGTCGCCCGCCACCAGGCCGGCCGGGCGATCAGGACGGGATCATAGGTGCGCCCGTACCAGTGCACCAGGTCCACCATCCGCGCGGGCGGCCATGGGGGATAGGTGAAGTGACCGGCGTCGGGGATCACGAGTTGTTCGAGGTCCACTATATAGGTGATAAAAAAGAGGTTGACGCAAAAGAAAACGAGGATGGCTACATCCCAGGGGCGCCTGGACAACGGTAAAGACGGCATGTCATGAATGTACGCCTTTTCGCTTAAGGATCAAGGCGCTCAGCAGGGAAATCCCAATCCGACGGGGAGCACCTCATGTGTCCAATATAAACAAAAAGGCGGCGCCCTTCCGAACACCGCCCCGGGTCCAAAATCCAAAAAAAACCCTCAGCGAAAAAGATAAGACGGCCCTCCAATACCCAAAAGGGTATTAACACCTTTGCTCAAAAATTCAGTACTTTAACGGATGCGAAAATTATCAAGTCGGGTTATCGCCATCGCGCTCCTCCCGGGAGGCTTACGCCCGGATGATGCAGGCCCTCGTGGGCCAGGCGGGCGCGGGGCTTATCTTATCGTTGGTCATGGGTATTTTCTTCCGCTCAAAAATCCGCTCAAAAAAATAACTATGCTGCCAAAAGGAGTACACATCGAAGGCGTGCCCGCGGAACAGCGGGGACAGAAAACGTTAAAGACCTGATTTTGTCGTAATCAGCCCCTTCGAAAGTCGTAAACACACTTCACTAACGACGACGAGGCACAGTAGCTTTGTTTGGCAAAACCAACAATCATGAAAACGACAAACATTCTCTACTGGGTCTTTATGGGTCTCTTTTGCCTGCTGATGGCATTTTCGGGTGTGTCCGGGCTGATAGCCACGCCGGATGGGATGAAGGTGTTCACGACGCTCGGGTATCCTCTCTATTTCGCCGGGCTGTTGAGCGCGGCCAAAATCCTGGGGGTTATCGCGCTGCTGGTGCCGGGGTTTCCCCGGTTGAAGGAGTGGGCGTTTGCGGGCTTTGCGATCGACCTGGTCTCGGCGGCTTATTCGCTCACCGTGGTGTCCCACAACGGTTATTTGATGATCCTTCCGATCGCGCTCTTTGTAGCGACGTATGTATTTTACCGGAGGCGGCAGGCGCGGATTACCGCCGCCTCTCCTTTTAATGCGGTTCCGGCCGCTTAGTCCCCCACCCTGTCGAACACGTTATTCTGGAGCAGGATGGCCTGGATGATCTTGCCTTCGTCATTTTTGACGATCTGCAGGGGATAGGATTGGGCTTCGTTGTAAAAGTAGAGGTTCGTCCAGGGTTGAACGCCCGTTTCCTTTCCGTCCCAAAGCTGTTTGACTACGAGGCTGTCACCACGGGCGATGACCTGGATCTCATTGTCGGGGTCGTCCTTGGAACGGAAACGGCCTTCGTAGGTTTTCAATATAGCCGGCGTGAGCGATGGCTTTTCCGCCTTGTTCCAAATATCCCGTCCGAAGGCGATGGCCTGGGTCACGGCGCCGTTATCGCCCTTGACGAATCGTAGCGAAAACGTGGTCAACTCCGGGCTGAAGAACGACAGCTCCGACTCGGGTGAAAAGGAAATCTCCCGGTCATCCCACCCCTGTCGCAATATCAGCGAGTTGTCCTTTATGAAGAACCGGATAAACCGGCCGGCGTCATTGCTGTACTGGTAGAGGCCCACAAAGGGCTCCAGCTGTCGGGGGGTATGATCCATGACTTTCCGCACCACCGGTTTGTATTCCCGGGCTCTTTTCCAGACCTGGTTTTCGAGCTTCATGACGTTCAAGCCACCGCTGGAGTCCTGTTGGAAAATAACGTGTATGTGTCTTCCTTCCACTTCGTCGCGGCTGACAAAGGAAACTTCCGAAGCCGGCAGTAACGCCAGCCGGAGGTTGTTCCACAGCAACGTCGCTTCCAGAAGACCCTCCCGGGGCGTAAACTGTACGTACATCTGGTCGTTATTGGGCGACTGGAAGTAACCCGATACCGCCTTCCACTGGGCTTCGTTTAGCTGAGCGCGGACCGCGGGCGTGTCCTGTGCGCGGGTTGCCGTCCACGAAAGGAGGAGGGCGATGATCCATATGTTTTTCATGCTTGGGCATTTATTTTATCCAAATCAGGTAGACCAGCAACGCCAGCGCCAGACCCGCGGCGGCGATCCAAAGACCGCTGGCCCTTCTTTTTTTCAAAAAGAGCAACAGCAGCAGGCCGGTCAGCGACACCACCGACAAAAGCACCGCGGCGACGTCGATAAAGACCGACCAGGCGTGACCGGTGTCCCGCCCCTTGTGCAGGTCGTTGATCAGGCCGATAAAGCCGGCGCTCGTCTTTGTCAGCTGGTACTTCCCCGTGGCCCGGTCCACAAACGCATCCGCCGCGAACCCCGGACCTTTAAACGATACCCCGACCTGTTCGTCATCGATACGGAAGTCGCTCAGGGCGGCGCTGATGCCATGCGTTTTCCTCAGGTATTCCACCACCGAGAGCTTGTCGACCTTCAGGGTGTCCGGGTCGCGCACCCAGGCCGGGTTGAGGGCGCCCGAAACCTCCACGGTGCTTACCTTTCCCGTAAACCGTTCGGCATGATTCAGCGTCAGGCCGGTAACGGCGAAGAAAAAAATGAGCGCGAAGCTGACCATCGACAGGTAGATGTGCAGCCAGCGTACGAGCATCGCGGTCTTCCGGTTCCAGCTATTGGCCATTGGTCTTTTTACGGTAGTCGAGGGACGCCGTGGCGATTTCCACGTTGCCCGGGATGCTGATCTCTTTAGGCGTATCGTCACAGGCTATTTCCTGGCGCATCAGCTGATAGGTGCCGTGCTCGCGGGCGGCCTCGATCTTGATGATATACTTGCCGGGCTTTACGACATTTCCCTGGTCGTCCCTGCCATCCCATTTTACGGTGTATTTGCCCGCCGACCGCGTGGCGCTGGTCAGGGAGGCATTGAAGCGCTGGTCCGCGGCGTAGAGCCCATGGTATTTCAGGTACCACGATTTCAATTCGGGGAGATACCGGTCCGCGCCATGCCATAAGCTGATCGTACGGACGGGGGCGTGGTTTTCATCTTCGACCCAAACCGCGACATAGGGCCTTTTGACAAAGGACTCTTTTTGCAGGTTGATCTCCAGGCTGACCAGGACTTCGAAGTCGCCCGGTGCCGCGGCCGGCGCGGTTTTGACCTCCAGCGTCTTCCACCCGGGGCTTTCGACCCGGCGGCCGTCACGGGTAATGATCAGGTAGTCCACCCCGGGGATGGACGCCGCCAGCCGGACGCTTTCGGATACCTTCATGACGTTGAAGGCGGTGGCCAGCGCCCCGGCATCGGTAGCGCCGGGCGCTACGACGGTGGCGCTGAGGATGTCGTCCGCCGGTTGGCCGGTGCGGGGGTCGACGATGTGCGAATACCAGCGGCCGCCGATCATTTCACCCCGGCGATAGTTGCCGCTGGTCGCGACCGCGCGGTCGTGGACCGTCAATACGCCCATGGGCGTGTCGTTTTCGGCGTCCGCGCGGGGATCGCTGATGTCCACGGTTTCATGGACGTCGCCGGCAACGACCAGGTCCCCCCCGATGTTTACGACAATACCGTGCACGTCCGGGTTGGCCAACGCGGCCATCGCGGCGTGACGGATGATATAACTTTTTGCAAAAGAATTGAGCATCAATGGGGTCCGGCTCAGGTGGGTTGCGGTTTGCTTGTCGCGGTCCAGCGTCCAATGGACCTGCCTGACCTCTTCCACCGCGGCCGACAACTCGGCGGCGGTGGGTGGCCTTCCGGCCGCCGCCGCGCGCTTCCAGGCCTGCGTCACTACTTCGGCCGACGCGTCCAGGGCGCCATCGGTTCGCTGACGCCAGCGGTCGAACAGGTCCAGTACCTCGAATAGCTCCCTGGACACCGGAATGGGCTGGTTGTACGTTTGCTCCCAGCGACCGAATTCACTGGCGGGGTCGTACCCGCTAAGGATGTGGCTCAGCCGGGCGATCTCGGCGAGCACGGCGTTTTCGGCCTGGCTGTACGCCTTATCCGTCGAGGCCGTCACCTTCAGCTCCATTGAGGTGCCCAGCACGTTTTCAAAATGGGATACATAGGGATGGGGGACGTTACCGGTCAGCGGGATTGGGGGAGGCGGCGTGTTTCCGCCCAGCCGGACGGTAGTAAGGAGGGCGAGCAATAAAGCGGTTTTCATGCTATACTGATTTGGCGCCTTTAAATCTACCCATATTTTCGTAATCCTTCCATGGTTTTCGACAAAACCCGACTTTTAAACACTTTTTGCCCATATGTCGAAAAGCAATACCTTTGCCCCGGCATGTCCAGCAATCCGGTCATAAGGGAAGACGCCATCCAGCAGCAAATCCTGCTGGCGGCACAGCAGCTGTTTCAAAAATACGGGCTGCAACGGGTCACCGTTGACGACGTGGCCAAGGCCATCGGCAAAGGGCGGAGCTCCTTGTACTATTATTATAAGAGCAAGGAGGAGATTTTTGCGGCGGTGGTGGACATGGAAATAACGGGGATCCTCGAAGAAATCGCGCGGGCGGTCGACCGGGCCACGGGGACGGAAGCGAGAATCGTCGCCTTTTGCTTAACCAAGCTGCACCTGATCCGCAAACGACGGGAGCTCTATGGAGCGCTCGAGGACGGCATGAACGCAGACGAGATGTCCCGGTACGCCCCGCTAAAAAAAGAAGCGCACGCACGGATCATTACACAGGAGGGCGCCTTGCTCAAAAAGATACTCAAAGGGGGAATAGCGCAAGGCGAGCTACGGGCCATCCCGGCGCAGGAGCTGGAATCGCTGGTGTTCGTATTGCTGGGCACCGTCCACGGGCTCAAGCGGGAAATCGTCATCGAAGAAGCATACGGCCGGATCGAACCGGCGGCCAGGACCCTGGCCCGCCTGGTCATCCACGGGTTGAAAGCCTGATACATTATTATACCCAACAAAAAACGACACGAACATGGAACAAAAGACAGCCCTTCTCGTCATGGACATGCAGTCGGCGTTCATCAGCCGGTTTCCTGAAATCGCATCCGTCACCAAAAGCGTTGCCGCTGCCATCGCCCACGCCCGCGCCAAAGACATACCCGTCGTCTACGTGGTCGTCGGTTTCCGAAAGGGCGCGCCGGAGATCAGCGCGAATAACAAAGGCTTCACGGCCGCCAAACCCATGGTCGCCAGCGCGCCGCCGGAGGTATTCATGGCGATCGACGAATCGGTGGCGCCCGCGGAAGGCGAAGTGACCTGCGTCAAACGCCGGGTCAGCGCCTTTACCGGTAGCGACCTCGAGGTCGTCCTGCGTGCTTACGGCATTGGACACATCGTGCTCACGGGGATCGCTACCAGCGGAGTCGTGTTGTCCACCGTCCGGGAAGCCGCCGACAAGGATTACGGCATCACCGTCCTTTCGGACGGCTGCGCCGACTCGGACGCCGATGTGCACAACATCCTTATGACCAAGGTATTCCCCCGCCAGGCAGACGTGCTGACCGTGGCCGAATGGACCGCATAGCAGGTATAAAGCCCCGGCGTATGCTCCGGGGCTTTACCTTTGCGCCGCATGAACCATCATCCGAACGCCGTAGCGCGTCTCCAGGCTTCCCTGGAACCCATCCGAAACAGGCTAACCAGCCATCCATTGTATTCAAAGGTCCGCACGACGGCGGATTTCCGCATATTCATGCAATACCATGTATACGCGGTCTGGGACTTCATGTCCCTGCTAAAGGCGCTGCAAAGGACACTGACCTGTGTGGAGGTGCCCTGGGTACCCGTGTATAACGGCGACGTACGTTACCTGATCAATGAGATCGTGCTGGGGGAGGAAAGCGACGTCGATGAGACGGGCCGGCGCCTCAGTCACTTCGAGCTTTACCTGGGGGCCATGGAACAGGCGGGTGCGGACACCTCGCTTATCCGCGGACTGGTCGGATCATTACGGAATGGTGCGACGCCCGGCGAAGCGATCGCCGCCACGGAAGCTGCCGTGCGGCAATTCCTGGAATTCACCTTCGATACCATACGTCTGGATAAAGCACATGTACTGGCGGCGGTGTTTACTTTTGGAAGGGAGGACCTCATTCCCGACCTGTTCTTACCGATCGTGCGGAGCTTCCCGGAGGACAGCGGTCTCCAAAAATTCAAATACTACCTCGAAAGACACATCGAAGTCGACGGTGGACATCACAGTCACCTGGCGCTGCAAATGTTACAGGAATTATGCGGGGACGAACCCCAAAAATGGATGGAAGCGGAAACAGCGGCGCGCGAAGCCCTCGAATCGAGGATACGTTTATGGGACGCCGTTGTTGACAATTGCTGTAGTTAGCGATTGACAGCCCGGAAAATCAGCCCGGATCGGACCGGAAGGGGGAACTTTTTCCACGGGAGCGGTTTCCCTGGCCAACAGAAGGGCATAGATTTCCGCAGTATGGCGTTTTAGCTCAGCGGCATCCTCACCGGCTTCGACGGCTTGTATGAAGCGGTTGATTTCCGTGAGCAATAACTTTCTCAATTCTGCCAGGGATAGGGCATCGAGGTTAGCCTGGATTTCCGGGGTCATGAAAAGAATAATGCGAGAATTACGCCAACACTTTTTAGCGGAAAAACAACCGATGAATTACTAAATAATTTAGTAATTTCGCTAAACAATTGAGCAATGTGGCAACCAGCGATATCATCCGGCAGCTGCAAAGGGACATCCTTCCCTTGCAGGGGTTCAAGCCTCCTTCCAGGGGGGAAAGGGTGGATATCGGCCTCCCGGCCCTGGAGGCGGCTTTTCCCCAGGCGGTATTCCCCACCGGGGCGGTACACGAGTTTATCAGCTCGACCCGCGAGGATATGGCGGCCGCCCATGGTTTCGTAGCCGGATTGCTGGGCCACCTGATGCGCACGGAGGGAATATGCATCTGGGTCAGTACGGCGCGAACGGTATTCCCTCCTGCTTTGACCAACTTTGGCATATCCCCGGACCGGGTAATCTTTATAGATTGCTCCAGCGAGCACGACCTACTGTGGGCCGTGGAAGAAGCCTTGACCTGCGAAGGACTTGCCTCCGTCGTAGGTGAGGTCCGGGACATCGATTTTACGACTTCCCGTCGTCTTCAGCTGGCCGTGGAGAAAAGCCGGGTTACCGGCTTTCTCCTACGGCACCAGCCGCGCCGGCTGGGCACGGTCGCCTGCGTAACCCGATGGAGGATCGCTCCCCTGGCCAGCCAGTGGGAAGACGACATGCCGGGCGTGGGGTTCCCCCGCTGGCAGGTCGAGCTCCTCAAGATCCGCAACGGCAAACCGGGGACCTGGGTGGTGGAATGGGCGGAGGGCCGGTTCCGCGAAGCGCAGCGGCATGAGGCCCAAAATGAAAGGGAGCCACTACGCATCGTCCAAACCGGATAACATGGCCGCCCGTTTCCTTTCCATATGGTTCCGCCACCTCCGTACGGACAGCTACGTCCTCCGTAACCCCGAACTACGGGACATCCCCATCATACTGACCGTCCTGGACCACGGTCGCGTCGTCATCACCGCCGCCAATGCAAAAGCCGAACAACAAGGCATCTACCCGGGTATGGGCGCGGCCGACGCCCGGGCGATCATCCATGGACTGCACGTGGCGGATGACGAACCGGCCCGTGCGGAAAAACTATTACACGAGCTGGCCCTCTGGTGCATCCGGTATTCCCCGTGCATTGCGGTCGACCCGCCCGACGGCCTCCACCTGGACATCAGCGGTTGCGCCCACCTTTGGGGTGGGGAAACGCCATACCTCAAAACGATCATGACGCGCATGAGGAGCGCGGGATATGATGTACGCGCCGCCATCGCGGACACGGTGGGCGCAGCCTGGGCGCACGCGCGGTACGGGCCACCAACAGCCGTCATCGAAGACAACGCAGAGGCCTTGCTCTCCCTGTCCCCGGCCGCGCTCCGGCTGGAGCCATCCACGCTGGACAAGCTCCACAAGCTGGGTCTGACCAGCATCGGCCAGTTTGCGCGTATGCCCAGACAGGCACTCAGACGGCGGTTTGGGGAAGGGTTGCTCAAAAGACTGGACCAGGCTTTTGGACGGGAACGCGAGACCTTACAACCAGTGGAGCGGCCCGTTCCCTACCAGGAACGCCTCCCCTGTCTGGAACCGATCGTCACCGCCACGGGGATCGGGATCGCACTGGAGCGCTTGCTGGAGGCTTTGTGCTCCCGTCTCCGGACTGAAGGAAAGGGTTTGCGGACCGCCCACCTGACCACCTTCCGGGTGGATGGCAGGACACAGACCATCGGTATCGGCACCACCCGCGCGTCGCACCACACCGCTCACCTCTACCGGCTCTTCGAGGATCATATAGCCAGGATCGAACCCGCCCTGGGTATAGAATTGTTTGTGCTGGAGGCGCCCACGGTGGAAGACGCGGCGCCCCTGCAGGAAAAGATGTGGGAAGGATCGTTTGGACTCCTGGATACAGGTTTAGCCGAAATGCTCGACCGAATCACCGGAAAACTCGGGACACAAAGCATAAAACGCTACCTGCCCGACGAGCACCACTGGCCCGAGCGTTCGATAAAACAAGCCGGATCGCTCCAGGAAAAGGCCACCACGGCCTGGAGGGACGACCGTCCGCGGCCGGTGCACCTGCTCCCCCGGCCCGAACCGGTGGAAGTGACCGCTCCCATCCCGGACTACCCGCCCATGAACTTCCGGTACAAGGGGGCGCTCCACCGGGTCAAACGCGCGGACGGGCCGGAGCGCATCGAGCGGGAATGGTGGATCGAAGAGGGCGAGCACCGGGATTATTTCACCGTCGAAGACACGGAGGGGAAACGCTATTGGCTTTTCCGCTCCGGACATTATGACAAAAACGCCGCCTGGTACATACACGGTTTCTTCGCATGAGCTATATCGAATTACAGGTCACGACGAACTTCAGCTTCCTGAGGGGCGGCTCCCACCCGGAAGAGCTGGTGGAACGGGCGGAAAAACTCGGATACGCCGCCATGGCCGTCACCGACCGGAATACCCTGGCCGGGATCGTCCGGGCCCATGGCGCCGCCAGGGATACGTCCCTGCGGTTCATCCCCGGCTGCCGGCTGGACCTCCTGGACGGACCCAGCCTCCTGGCCTATCCCACCGATAAGGCCGCCTATGGCCGGTTGTCCGCACTCCTTACGGAAGGGAACCTCCGTGCGGAAAAAGGGGATTGCCATATATACAAAACGGACGTCTACCGGTACGCCCGGGGAATCCGGTTTATCGTGCTGCCACCGGAGGAGCTAACGCCCGCCTTCGACATCGCGGACGAGTTCAAAAAGCAATTACAAGAATACAAGGACGCCCTGGGCGATAGCTTATATATGGCAGCCACGCGCCTCTACCGGGGCGACGACGTCAAGCGGCTCCACCGGCTTTCCCGGATGGAAGTCCCCCTGGTCGCCACCGGCGACGTCCACTACCACGAGCCCGAACGACGGCAGCTACAGGACGTCCTGACGTGCGTGCGCGAAAAATGCACCATCCACACGGCGGGTTTCAGGCTACATGGGAACGCGGAGCGCTACCTCAAACCCATCGACGAGATGCTCCGCCTGTTCCGGCCCTATCCGAGGTTGGTGGAAAGGACGCTCGAGATCGGGGAAGACTGTCGTTTTTCCCTGAATCAATTACAGTATGTATACCCCGAGGAGATCACCGGTGGCGACAGGACGCCCCTGGAGGAGCTCGAGCACCTTACGCAGATCGGCGCCAGGGAACGGTATGGGGAGGACGTCCCGGAGCTGGTCGTCAAAAATATCCGGCACGAGATGTCCTTTATCGCGGATATGAACTATGCCCCGTATTTCCTGACCGTGTACGACATCGTGCGTTTTGCCCGCAGCCAGGGCATCCTCTGCCAGGGTCGCGGCTCCGCCGCCAACTCCACGATCTGCTACTGCCTGGGCATTACCGCGGTCAACCCCGCCAAATTCGACCTGCTCTTCGAACGCTTTATCTCCTCGGCGCGGAACGAACCCCCGGACATAGACGTGGACTTCGAGCACGAGCGCAGGGAAGAGGTCATCCAATATATTTATCAGAAATATGGGCGTGACAGGGCGGCGATCGTCGCCACGGTCACGCAGGAGCGCTTCAAAGGCGCCATCCGCGACGTGGGTAAGGCCATGGGGCTGTCCGTGGATACGATCAGCCGGTTGTCCAAAGAGGGTATCGAATACCTGCCGGACGACAAGCACCTCCAAAAGGTGATGCAGCTGACGGAGCAGCTGATGGGCTTCCCACGCCAGCTGGGGCAGCATACCGGGGGCTTTGTCATCACCAATGGTAAGCTATCCGACCTATGTCCTATCCTCAACGCCCGGATGGCGGACCGGACCAATATCGAATGGAACAAGGACGACATCGACATCCTGGGGTTCCTCAAGATCGACGTGCTGGCGCTCGGAATGCTGACGTGTATCCGCAAGGCCTTCGACCTGGCCCAAAAACACCATAATAAATACCTCACGCTTGCGAACATCCCGCAGGACGACCCGGGCGTATACGAGATGATCAGCCACGCCGATACGCTGGGGGTTTTCCAGATCGAAAGCCGGGCGCAGATGGCGATGCTGCCGCGGTTGAGGCCACGGAACTTTTACGACCTCGTCATCGAGGTGGCGATCGTGCGCCCGGGTCCCATTCAAGGAGATATGGTCCATCCTTACCTGCGCAGACGCAATGGCGACGAAAAGGTCGAATATCCCTCGGAAGAGCTGAAGACGATCTTGCACAAGACGCTCGGCGTCCCCCTCTTCCAGGAACAGGCCATGAAGATCGCCATCGTGGCCGCCGGTTTTACACCGGCCGAAGCCGACCAGCTCCGGCGAAGCATGGCCACCTTTAAGGCCCAGGGGCAGGTCACGAAATTCCAGAAAAAGCTGGTGGACGGCATGGTCGCCAACGGCTATACCGAGGAATATGCCCTGCGCGTCTTCCGGCAGCTGGAGGGCTTTGGCAGCTATGGCTTCCCCGAAAGCCACGCCGCCAGCTTTGCGCTCCTGGTGTATGTCTCCGCCTGGCTCAAGTGTTACTACCCCGACGTTTTCGCGGGCGCCTTGCTGAACAGCATGCCCATGGGTTTTTACCAGCCCGCCCAGATCGTCATCGACGCAAGGAAACACGGCGTAACGGTGTTGCCCGTGGACGTCAACCTGTCGGATTGGGACCATACGCTGGAGGGGAAAGGGATACTACGGCTGGGGTTCCGGCAGGTAAGCGGATTGAAGGAGGAGGAGATGCGACAGCTCGTACAGGCCCGTGGGACCGGTTATACCACCGTGGCGGGCTTGCGCGATATCGGGGTGTCACAGACCGGGTTGGAAAAGCTGGCTGACGCCGACGCCTTCTGTTCCTTCGGCCTCGACCGCCGTCAGGCGCTCTGGCAGGTTTCCGCCCTTCACGACCGGCCCATCGCCCTTTTTAGCGGTCAGCCACCGGAAGACTCCCGGGAAAAGGGGATCACTCTCCCGTTAATGACCGACGCGGAGCACGTCGTCCAGGACTATGCCTCCACGTCGTTGTCCCTGAAGGCGCATCCCGTTCGGTTTGTCCGGGAAAAACTCGACCTGCTCCGCGTCCTCTCCTTAAGCGCGCTGACCAACGCCAAAGACAAGGATTGGGTCCGGGTAGCCGGGCTTGTATTGGTCAGGCAACGGCCGGGTACCGCCAGCGGAGTTGTTTTTATGACCATCGAGGACGAAACCGGTTTTGCAAACCTGGTTTTCTGGGAGCGGGTGTTCGAAGAAAACCATAAGGTTATCGTACAATCCAAACTTATCATGGTGGAAGGACGTCTGCAAAAAGAGGGGGAGGTGATACACGTGGTTGTCCAAAAATGTCACAACCTGACGCGCCTGCTCCAGCAAATGGTCTTACCCGCCTCCAGGGACTTCAAGTAAAACCACGTGTAAATACGCTGTTCCGGCTTACGCCATTGTTGGATATTGCCAACTGCATGGACGGCTCTTCTGGTACATACATGGGAAAACACCTTTTGCAATGGCAGGACATCGAAGCCTTGCAGGGAAAGTACGCCCTCAGCCGGTCCTTCGACCCCACCGGGGCGCAGGTCGAGCTCCGGCAGCTGTTCGACCGTTTCAACGCCCGCCGGAGCGTGTTCAACCCGCTCTCCGAAAGCCTTTATTCGCTATCCCAACTACAAGCACCCGCCTTTGGCTCCGGGGAGTACAAAGCGCTCCAGAAAAAAATAAAGGATGAAAACAAGAAGTCCCGGTCCTTCGAGGACTTCGATTTTTTCGGTCCCCGCTTCAAGGCAGCCTTTTTCCTGGTACAAACCGCCCTTTTTTGCGTGGCGATGTTTTTTGCGCTGGGTATGGACTGGCTCTTCCCCACCCCCTATCACGTCCTCCCCTTTCTCCTCTTTGCCTTGCTCTACCGCCTCTGTGTCCTCCCGCTGGAACGCCACCTCTTTATCCGGATGGCGCGACAACTGTTCGAGGCGGGGCTTGCGTACCTGTTCATCCAGCTGATGCAGCGGAACTGACCTTTACGATCCGCTTCAGGATTTCCGACAACACCAACCCGAACAACACAAACCCCACGAAGATGATATAGCCCGGCTGGAGCGCGGTCTGGTTCGTGGCGATGCTGGTGAAGCTGTCGGTATGCAGGTCGAGCTTTGACATCTGGTCGTTCAGTATCCCATTGAACCCGATATAGGCCATAAAGATGGCCACCACCATGACGTCCGCCATACTCCACTTCCCGGAATGGAAGGCAAAATACCTGATGAACCGGCCCTTTGTCCAGCCCCGCTCCCCCAGCAGGTAGACGCCCGCGGACAGCAGCTTTGTCACGGGAAAGAAAATACTGAAGCACAGGATCAGACTGCCGACCAGGATGGAGTCCACCCGGCCCGTGTGGAGCAGGAGCACGACCACGTCCAGGATGCTCTTACTTTGAAAAAAGATCACCTGGTCCCGGAAAGCGATGGTGTCGCCGAGCAGCTGGAAGCTGAGGGATTTTATACGGGCGTCGATTTCGATCATAGTGGAGGTAAGACCCACCAGCAGGAAGACCAGCGCGACGACGATGGAAAGGACGAAGAGGGTTTTATACAGCGTGGCCTTCCGTCTGAGCAGATACCACAGGAACAGCATGAGCGCAAGCCCTCCGAGCATGCCGTAGGCGTACTGGTACATCTGCGTGTGTATGAAGCTCAGCCGTGCATCGGTTACGCGGTCGAACGCATCCGAATCCATCACGCCATACAAATGGTACACCGAATCGACCTTGGTCTCTTCCAGGCTGCGGGCGCTGTCGTATGTCTGCTGCCCCAGGTCCTCCAGCTTGTTTTGGGCCAGCGAGGCCAGTTTTTGTTTGTTCCGGGGTTTTAGGACCTCGGCGATGATCTGGCGCGAAAAAGCCGGTACCTGCTCGTGCAGCCGGCGGTCGTTGACAAAAGTGTGGTAGGCGAATTTGCGGAGTTTCCCCCCCAGGGTGTGCTGCGGGGCGTTGATCATGCTGTCCGCCCTGTCGATCAGCGAATTCAGCACGTTCCGCACCGCCCGGTCCAGGGAGTCGCGTTCGGCCGCGGTCAGGGAAAAGGACTGGATCTCCCCGCCGACCGCGGTCACCATCATGTCCCGCCACTTGTTGATCGACAGCAGCCCAAAACTGATGTTGTTGGCAATGCTGTAATCCTCCTTGACGAGCTTTTGCTCCATCGATAACCGGTGTACCTGGTAACCGCAATACCCTACTGCGCCCAGGACAAGCGAGACGACTATGATTAAGAATGTTTTTTGCATGATCTCCTGGAAAATATGTTGAAAGATCGTGCCAAACGGGAAGGGCCCGGGCATGGAAATTGCACCGGATCCGGCATAGCTTTCCCCTTCAAACACCTGTCGCCATGAATGGAGAACCCCTGTTTTTTATGTGCAAGGAGAACGGCCGGTTTCCCGGCAGTCGTCTCCCGGTCGTCCTTTACAAAGAGGGGTTGTCGTTGCCGTTGTTCCTCAAAACATTATATATCAAACGGGTTTTTGCCTCACACCAATGGGCCCCGGCATCCGTGGGGGGCATACCCACGACCGCCCACTATCATTCCACCGCGCACACGGCCCTGGGCGTAGCCGGGGGGAGCACGACGATACAATTGGGGGGAGACGCCGGTCAAAAAATCCGGCTGTCCAAGGGAGACGTCCTCATCATCCCCGCGGGCGCCGCCTACCACAACCTGGGGACGGAAGACCAGGTACAATGTGTGGTGGCCAGCCCCCATGGCCAGGTCCCCAACCGCTTCTGGGGCGAACCGGGGGAGCGGCCGTCGGCCGACGCCCACATCGCCTCGGTGATCCTCCCGGCGCAGGACCCGCTCTTTGGCCCACTCGACGGGATATCTCCTTTATGGGCCAGTTACGCACAACAAGGGCGGCCGCTCCTCGTACCGTAGGTAGGAATTCAGTAACTTAGGCTATGGTCAATCATTCCTTCCCGTTGGAATTTACGGACGACGACCAGTATTACGACGCCTGGGTCACGCCTTCCGCCGAACTTTCCCCCGGCGGTCTCCCCGTTTTTTACCGTGTCATGCTAAATGGGGATTTCTTTGCCTACTTGTGTTGCGGGGACAACGGCTGGTTCCAGCGGGATGGCGAAGCCGCCTCCGCCGATCTTGTCTCCAGGATCGGTGAGGGAATCGCCGGGTACTACCAGCGCGCCGTCGACGAAGAGGAGCTGGAGCGCCACGACGGGTCCGCCGGGGCCTTCGACGCCACGGAGTTTCCCAGGGACGACGAAGACTAAAGGCCCTACCTTCGACCCATGAACCTATTGCTCGTGGTCATGACCCTGATGCTGGGTCAGCCATCACCCAAAAAATCACCTGTTATGAACCAGGATTCGGCTGCGATCAGCGGCGTACTGGAGAATTATTTCAAGGGCATCTATGAAGGGGATACCGCCCTTTTGTCCGCTCTTTATTACCCGGGCACGCTGCTCTTCGGGGACGTACAGGGCAAGCCTTATTTCAAGGCCCTCCCCGAGTACCTCGATGGCGTGGCGCATCGCCAAAGCCCCAAGGACTCCGGTAAACCCTTCAAGGGGGACATCATTTCGATCGAGGTGATCCAGTCGATCGCGATCGCCAAGGTCCGGGTGAAGATGTACGATTTCAACTATCACGAATTCCTGTCGTTTCACAAGCTCGATGGTCACTGGGTCATTGTCAACAAAATGATCTCCGATGTGGCCGAACACTAGGGTCACGGAACGATTGGGGATACGCTACCCCATCTTCCAGGGACCGTTTGGCGGGAATTTTTCCACGGTGAAGCTCACGGCGATGGTGTCCAACCTGGGCGGGGTAGGCGGCTTTGGCGCGTACACCAATACGCCAGAAGAGATCGCCCAGATCGACGCGGAGCTCAAGGCCGCTACCGACAAGCCTTACAACCTCAACCTCTGGGTATCCGACCTGGACGGTACCGAAGCCCGGCTGACGCCGGAATTGCGTGCGGTTTTCCAACCCTATTTCGATGAGGTGGGTGTCGGGCTGCCGGACAAGACGTTTAGCTTCCATTCACGGTTCGACAACCAAGTGCAGGTGATCCTCGATGTCAGGCCACCGGTGTTCAGCTTTATGTTCGGAATCCCATCTTCATCGATCCTGGAGGAGTGCCGCCGCCGGGGCATCATGACCGTGGGCGCCGCCACCACGTTGGACGAGGCCATCCGGCTGGAGTCCGCCGGTGTGGACGCCATCATCGCCGCAGGTTTTGAAGCGGGCGGTCACCGGCCCTCGTGGCTGGCGCCGGCCGAGCAGTCGCTCACCGGTACGTTTGTGCTCGTCCAGCAAATCCGTGACAAGGTCCGGTTGCCGGTTATCGCCGCGGGTGGTATCGCTACCGGCCGGGGCGTCGCGGCGGCGCTGACGCTTGGCGCGGACGCGGTCCAGGTCGGCACCGCCTTCCTGGCGTGTGAAGAATCGGGCGCGCTCGACGCGCACCGGAACATGCTGTTCTCCGAAAAGGCCCGGCACACCATGCTCACCCGCGCGTTTAGCGGCCGGTTGGGCCGCGGGCTGCGGAACCGGCTGGGCGCGGAGACCAGCCACCTCCCCTTCCCGCTACAGACACAGCTGATCGCACCGCTCCGCCAGGCGGCCATCGCGCGGCAACAGTGGGACCTGGTCCTGTTTTGGGGCGGCCAGATCGCTCCCCTGCTGCGACATCGGAAGGCCGCGGAGCTGATGGAGGCGCTTATTCAGGAGACCAGCGAAGCCTTTACACCGGCTTGATCCCTTTTTCCCTGAACTTCTGATAGAGCAGGTCGAGCACCTCGCTCTTGATGGTTTGCAACTGGGCGACGTTCGACACCCAAACCAATACGGTAATGCTGAGCGTTTTGTCCGTAGAGGTGTTGAGCAGGACGTTCGGTTTGTCCGAAAGAAGGTCGGGATGCCCCGACAACGCTTCTTCCACGCCGCGGACGACCGACTCGAAGGAGGGGCCTGCCTCCACGGTGATCGGCATTTCGAGACGTACCTGGTTGTTTCGGACCGTCCAGTTGATCACCTCTCCGGCCAGCAGGTCGCCATTGGGCATGATGATCTCGTTCCCGGCCTCGGTAACCATGCGCGAAGCGCGTATGCCGATATCCCTCACCATCCCTTTTTTACCGTTCAGCTCGATGTAGTCGCCCAGTTGGAAGGGCCGTTCGAAGATGAGGATGATCCCCGATACAAGGTTGTTGACGATGGTTTGCAGCCCCAGCCCGATACCAACGCCCAGGGCGCCCAGTACGATCGTGATCCGGTCGATCGGCAATCCCGAGGCCGCGATCGCGAGCAGGAAACCCGCGATGATCAGGATCAACCTCACCATGACCAGCTGGGAACCCTTTTTCCCCGGTTGCGGCGTGCCCGGCTCATCCGCGGAGCCATAGAGATAACCGATGTATTTCTGCAGCACGTTGGCGCAATAGACGATCCCGATAAACAACAAAACGTTGCCCAATTTAAAGGAGATCGAACCCAGGTGGACGACGTGGTTCCACACGCGGGCCACCGCGGCGTATACCGCATCGTATACGTTCAGGTTGATGGCGAAGGCCACCAGCCAGGTGATAAAAGCCAGCGCCAGCAGGAAGCGTTCCACTCCCCGCTGCATGCGTTCGAACAGGGGGGCCAGTCCCTTGCGCCGTTCATCCCTTCGGCTTACCGCGGTTTGCAGCGTAAACGCCTCCAGGACGGTGTCGATAAATACCGTGAGCACGATGACCTGTATCAGCCCGAACATACTGGCCGAGCTGAATATCTTCGCCAGGCTCAGCCGCCCGAAAACGTTGCACAGGATCGAAAGCCCGTTCAATCCCAGGCACAACCACCATACTATCCGGACGGTCCGCGGATAGGGGAAGAGGTGTACGATCTTCCGCAAACAAACATAGGCTACGACCATGGAACACGCGTTCAACAGCAGTAACCACAGCCGGGCGTCCCATTTCGCCACCAGCAGCGGCCCGGTGACTCCGTAACACACGTACAGGAAGAGCAGCAATCCCCAATAAAGGAAGTACTTCCGCGGCCAGGTCATCCAGAAGAGGACGCTCACGACGATCATCAGGATGAACTGTCCCAACTGGGTGAACACCGTGGGCGCGTCCAGGTCGAAAAAGGGCAGGATGTTGAGCATGACCGCCAGGCTCGCGAGCACCGGGACCCGGTGGATATAATGAAGGGTTACGTCGCCGGGCAGCTCACCCATTTTCCTGAAATTATTCCATACCCAAAACCCGAACGATAAACCGATCAACAGCGCGTATATATAATATCCCCAGTTCAATTGCAGGAAAAAGCCCATCAGCTCCCTTTCGGTACGCGCCGAACGGGCGGCGAGGTCCCCGGTACTACCCGCATCGCTCCGACCGCGCTCCCACAGATAAGGATATTCTTTTTGAAAAAGCCGGGACGTAATCGTCGTTTTCATCCGGGCGACGTCGTCGAGCAGATCCGTAGTCAGGAAATACGGGGGCGTGATCGCCGATTGGAGGGCATTGATGCTGGCCAGGTTGGCCGCCGTCGTTTTGCGGGCGGTGTCCCATTTCTGCAGGAGCTCCTGCAGCTCGCTCGTGTACATAGCCCGGTAAAGGCTGTCCCGAACCAGGTTCCGGAGGAGGGAGTCCTTTGCAAAAGCCGCGGTTTCCGACGTCATCGAGACAAGATCGGTATTGTATTGAAACAGGGTGGCGCGCCAATCCGAGAGTTTTCCGTTCATATAGTTCAGCATATACTCATAGAGGAGCAGCTGTTTGTATTCCGGAAGGTTGTACCCGGTCATCGCCGACCGGATCACCGCCAGCGTCCCGTTAAAGGTCGACAGCTCCCGCTTGACCCGGTTGGTATCGAAGCTTTTGTTCTGAAAATTGTTGATGTTATTCAACGTCTGGTGCATATTGTCCAGTCGCTGCATGATCGTATCCAGGGAATATTCCACCCGGGTTTTGGGCACGACGAGCTTTTTCTTTTGGGCGGTTGCCACTATGGAGACCGCAAGCAACACAAACAGGTATACCGGCTTCATAGGATGGTATATCCAAAAATAAGGCCGTCGCAAAGAATTGCAACGGCCTAAACCCTATATCCAATGTGCCTTATTAATGAGTTATTACCTGTTCTCATTAGTAAAACGGATAATGGGTTCAAAGACACCATGATTTCGTAACTTTTAACAAGATTTCTGCATTACTTATGATAATCAGCACCTTAAATACTTTGATACTACTGGGCGCTTTCCAGGGGTTTATTATCGGCGCCCTGTTGTGGCGACGGGGAAGGCTGCCTCACCGGTTGTTGGCCTGGCTTATCGGGCTGCCGTCGCTGGCCAGCCTGAACGTATTTCTGAATACACAACACTGGTATGCGGCCCACTACGGGACCTTCGACGCGATGTTCCCGTTCATTATGGCCATGCCCATAGGGCCTTTGTTGTATTTATATATAAAATCGACGCTGGAACCGGGGTTTGTTTTGACCCGTCGTCACCGGCTGTTGTTCCTTCCCGTTTTGGTCGACCTTGTGCCCTACCTGGTCGCCTGGGGTTTTGTCGTGGGTGTTTGGTTCCATTTTTGGCCCAGGCACGGCGGGCGGGTGGGTTTGTTTATCGACACGTACAACGTCTACGCCGATATCCCGCGCTGGCTCAGTCTTGCGGTCTATGTTTACTACAGCGCCCGTTTGTTGCGCGGTAAGCCTGCCGCCTGGCCACGGCAATGCGTGATGGCCTTCGCGGTCTTCCTGGGAATATGGCTGGTATATCTGGTGCCCTACGCCATATTTACCTTCCGCCTGGTGGACGCGCTGAACTGGTATCCCGTATACCTGCCGCTGGTATGCCTGACGTACTGGCTGGGACTGAAGGGTTACCTCGTAGCCTACCCCCGGCAGACGCCTCCCTCCCCCGACGCGGTGGCGCTTTTGACCCGGGTGATGGAAGAGGACAGGCTGTACCTGGACGCCTCGCTGAACCTCGACATGCTGGCCGTCAGGACCGGGCTGGCCCCCAAGACGGTTTCCGCGGTCCTCAACCGGCACCTGCAAAAGAACTTTGCGGAGTTCGTGGGCGAGTATCGGGTCCGCGCGGTCCAGGAAAGAATCACCTCAGGCCGGGACCAACACCTGACCATCGCGGGTATCGCCCAGGAGTGCGGGTTCAATTCGCAGGCTACCTTTCAGCGGCTGTTCAAACAATATACGGGGCAGACGCCTTCAGCATACCGGAAAATTGCTCAAATCCGGAGTTGAGGGGTCCGGGATTTTGGCGGGGAGCCCGGGGGACGGAACTTTACCGATATGAAATCCTGGAGCCCATTCCTCATCGCCTTCTTCGCATGTGGCGCCGCCACGGCACAGGTCGGTCCCCGCCTGGACAGCCTTTTTTCCAGCCGGTACCCGGCGAACGCCCCGGGGGTGGCGGTATTGGTCGCGCAAAAGGGGACGATCCTGTATGAAAAAGCGTTTGGCAGCGCCAGCCTGGAGTTGAAAACGCCCCTGGCGCCATCCATGCTGTTCGACCTGGCTTCGGTCAGCAAACAGTTTACGGCGGTCGCGGTGCTCCAGCTTGTCGAGCAGGGGCGTATCAGGTTGTCCGATTCCATACAGCGATACATCCCGGGATTTCCGCATGCCGTCACCATCGAAAACCTCCTGACCCATACCTCCGGTATACCCGACTATATGCGGCTGCCCACGGACGACCCGTACCGGGAGCGGCGGGACTACACCGTTGCCCAGGTCATCGACACACTCAAAACCAAACCCCTGGAGTTCGAGCCCGGTACCCAATTCAGGTACAGCAACTCGGGTTACTTCCTGCTGGGCTATATCATCGAACGCGTCACCGGGGAGCCCTATCACACCTACCTGGAGAAACATTTGTTCAAGCCGCTGGGGCTTACACATACTTTTTTTAAGCTGCCCAACGAGGTCATCCCCGGGCTCGTCAATGGATACAAGAACGCCTCCGAAAAGGCGGACTTCTGGAGCGCCACGCTACCCTATGCCGCGGGCGGCCTGGTGTCCAATGTCGAGGACCTCTATGCCTGGCAGCGCGGGTTGCCGTCGCTGCTGAAACCGGAAACCCTCCAAAAGGCGTGGACCGGTTCCCGGGGTTACGGGTATGGCTGGTACATAAACGACTCTTCGATCAGCCACGGGGGTGCGATCACGGGTTTTCGTACGAGCGTGGTCTATTACCCACACCGGGACCTCTTTATCGCCGTGTTGTCCAACTGCGAATGCACGAACGCCGATGAGCTGACCGCCGCCGTTTCGGATATAATGCTGGGGAGAGCATATGTCCAGCCGTCTTTTGCATATGCGGGCACCTACACGATGCAGGGGCACGTCATCGTCATCCGCCGCGAAGGCAACCACCTGGTAGCCGACGTCAGGGGACAGGGCGTTTTCCCGCTCTTGTTCAGCACCCCAACGACATTTACGTTACAGGGCGTTACGGACGCGACCGGGGAGTTTGGGGCGGACGGCTTCACCATACATCAACACGGAGATTATTTCTGGAAAAAAACCACGCCATGACACGTATCTTTTTTTTGGGGCTATGCCTCTTTCAAACCGCTACCGCGCAGCTGACGCGGACGCTCGACAGCCTCCTTGAAACTGTGTTCAAGATCGGCTCGATTATTCTTTACGGTGTATAAAGAAGACGGGCAATTGTTCGCCGATCTCTCCAATAAGACCGGTCACCATATGCGGCTCGTCGCCGAAACACCCACGCGCTTTTACCTGCCCGACGTCGTCCGCATCCGCACCACGCTGGAGTTCGTCCCGGGAGGAGTGATCATCACACAAGAGAAGACCTACCACTTTACCAAACGCTAGCAAATAATCCGTATCTTATTCGCCTAAAGCCTGTCAATGAAAGCACCCCTGGGTATCCCCTTGTGGACCATCGTCCTTCCCTTGCTGGCGGCGGCCCTCCTGGGCGCGTCGCCGTTGTTCCATCAGCCCCTGCTGACGTTGATCCCCGGGGCGGTACTGATCGGGACCGTACTTTCCGCCGTACACCACGCGGAGGCGATCGCCCACCGTACCGGGGAGCCCTATGGTACCCTCATCCTGGCGATAGCCGTGACCGTTATCGAGGTCTCTCTCATCCTTTCGCTGATGCTGGCCGGCGGACCCGGATCGGAGACGCTGGCCAGGGACACGGTTTTTGCCGCGGTGATGATCATTTTTACGTTGATCGTCGGGCTTTGCCTGCTGGTGGGCGGCTACCGATTTAAGGAGCAGCGCTTTGGCGTCCTGGGCGCCAACGCCGCGCTGATCGCGCTCACGGCGATCATCGGCCTCACCCTGATCCTGCCGAACTATACGATCACTACGCCCGGGCCCGCCTACAGCCATCCGCAGCTGATCTTTGTCGCCGTCGTATCGCTCATCCTGTATGGCACCTTTGTCTCCGTTCAAACCGTCCGGCACCGGGAGTATTTCCTGACCGACGGGCCGGACGAGGATCACCATGCCCCGCGCGTGGGGAATACCGGTCTCGTCGTAACGTTGCTGTTGCTCCTTGTCGGTTTGACCGCCGTGGTCCTGCTGGCCAAAAAGCTCGCACCGACCATCGAGTCCGGCGTAGTGTCGCTCGGCGCGCCAAAGTCGCTGGTGGGGGTGATCGTGGCCCTCGTCATCCTCCTGCCGGAAGGCCTCGCCGCCGTCAAAGCGGCGCGGAGCGACCGCCTCCAGACCAGCCTCAACCTCGCCCTGGGGTCGGCGCTGGCGAGCATCGGGCTGACCATCCCGGCGGTGGCCGTCGCCTCCCTGGTGACGGGGCTCGACCTGGCGCTGGGGCTACCGCCCAAGGATATGGTGCTGTTGCTGGTGTCTTTGTTTACGCTGGCGTTGTCGCTGGGGACGGGGAGGACGAATATTTTGCAGGGGGTGGTGTTGCTGGTGCTTTTCGCCGTTTACTTGTTTACGAGCATCTTTCCGTGAGCCCGCGGCAACCCAAAAAATAAATTTGCGAAGTCAAATGACTACACATATATTTGTAGCCAAATAGCTTCACAATGAACAACGGAATCAAAATCATCCTCTACCCCGTCAAGGACGTGGTCGAGGCCAAAGCGACCTTCCAACAATTCCTGGGCGTCGAGCCGTATGCGGATCAACCGTATTATGTCGGATTCAAGGTCGGCGGCCAGGATGTCGGGCTGGTCCCCGGCAATCCCGAGAAGGGCATGACGCCCTTTTACGATGTGGCTGACATCAAAGCCAGCTTGCAGGTACTCGTCGACGCCGGCGCGGAAGTCATCCAGGACGTAAAAAATGTCGGCGGCGAAAGACTGATTGCCAGCGTGCGGGACAAAAGCGGTAACCTCATCGGACTCGTTCAAGGATAGGCCATGACAAAGAAAATAATCTATTGGACAGCCACCGTGCTGCTGTGTGCGGGCATGCTGGCCGGCGGACTGGCCCAGCTCTTCAGACAACCGCAAACCGTCGAGGGCATCACGCACCTGGGTTACCCGGTGTATTTTATGGGTATACTGGGTACGTGGAAAATCCTAGGGGTGATCGTGCTGCTGGTCCCCGGTTTTGGGTTGGTGAAAGAATGGGCATACGCCGGCTTCTTCTTTGCCATGACGGGTGCGGTCATATCGCACATCGCCAGCGGGGACGGCTTTGGTCATTTTGCCGCGCCGCTCGTCTTTGTCCTGCTGGCGGCGGTGTCCTGGTACTTCAGACCACTTTCAAGACGATTTTCCCCCGAACGTGCCCCTTCTCACTAGCCTGTTGTGCCTGGGCGGCCTGGTCCAGGTGGAAAACCTGGGCGATGACGGGATGGACCATTCCCTCGTCGATGAGCCGGGCGATCTGTTCGAGCTGTTCGGGATAGGATTGGGCCATGAAACCGATGACCTCGGGGGTTTCGGGTTTGACGGTGGTGACGATCCGGCCCCCGGGCTTCAGCGTTTGCTTCGACCGTTGTTGGACGTCTTCGCCCAGCGTATCCAGGACGAGGTCGACGTCCTTTGCGACATCCTCGAATTTTTGTTGGGTATAGTCGATCACTTCATCTGCGCCTAGATCTTTGACGAAGGTCACGTTATGCGTAGAGGTCGTCGCGACGACCTTTGCCCCGCGCCATTTCGCAAACTGGACCGCGTACACGCCGACGCCCCCTGAGGCGGCATGGATGAGTACGGTCTGACCGGACCGGAGGTGCCCATGGTCGAAGAGTCCCTGCCAGGCGGTCAGTCCGGCCAGGGGAACGGCCGCGGCCTGTACATAGTCCAGGGTGCGGGGACTCCGGCCAACCTGATCGGCCTTTACCGCGACGTATTCCGCGTAGGTCCCATTCCGGGTAGGGTCGGGCCGGCTATACACCCGGTCGCCGAGGTGCAGGTTGCGTACGGCGCTCCCCACTTCCACCACCACCCCCGACACGTCCCAGCCCAGGGTCAGCGGGAAGCCGGTCGGGAATTTCTCTGTGCGCAGCCCCTTGCGGATCTTCCAATCCACGGGGTTTACGCCTGAGGCATATACTTTTATCAGCACCTCGTCGGGGGAGGGCATCGGCCGGGGCGCTTCCTCGAGCTGCAATACTTCCGGGCCCCCGAAGGCATGGATCCTTACGGCTTTCATAATGCGCGTTTTTTTAGGATGCCGCAGGAATCATGCCTATTGCAGCGGCACGCGTACCACGTTCAGCGAATAGGGCCGCATCGCCAGCGTGAGCGTCCGGCCCTTTGGTATAAACGGCATTTCTCCCGGAGCGACCCTTGCGGGTTGATCAAATGAGTTGACCGCGTTCAGGTCGTCGCTTTGGAGGACGGTGAGCGTACCGGGACCGAGGCGTTTTCGCGTATCTACCGTGATGACCCGCGTGGCCTGCGCGCGTGAAGCGTTGACGACCTTGATGATGAGGTCACGCTCATCCAGGCAGGCCGTCGCATACAAACTATCCTGACCCGCCACGGATTGCCCGTCCAGCGTCAGCGGCACAACCGCCTTACCCTTGTTCAGCGAAAACAATTGCTGTACATAGTAGTCCGGCGTCCCGTAAGACTGAAGGCTGTTGACCCAGATCAGGTCGGGCGTCCACTGCCAGGCATCCGCGTTGGCGAAGAGCGGCGCATAGGACGCCATGCTCACGACCGCGGCGTTGCGCTCCAGGCCGGTCATAAAGGCCGCTTCGGAAAGGGCGGTCAGCCAGCAGTTCTGATTGTCGACGCTTACCGTGTGATCGCTTTGCGCCGCGTATTCGCCCGCAAACACGTGGGACGGGCTCCGCGGGTAGTTGTCGTATCTGCGGGCGTTGGCGAAAAACCATTCGGGTTTGCGGTAGTAATGCTCGTCTATCAGGTCCGCGTGCATGGCGCGCAACGTGTCGTTGAGGAAATCGTACCGGTTCCCCTCGGGATCGGTCCCCGAGCTGTTCACCAGCCGTACGTCGGGGTAGCGCGTCTTCAACGCGCGCGTGAACATTTTCAGGCGCTCGATGTATTGCGGCCCCCAGTTTTCGTTCCCGACGCCCATCATGTGCAGGTGGAAGGACGCCGGGTGCCCCATCGACGCCCGCAGCTTCCCCCATGTCGTGGTCGTATCCCCGTTGGCGAATTCCACCAGGTCAAGGGCGTCCTGGATATAGGGAGCGATGTCGTCGATGGGGGCCAGCTCCGCGGAGTTGAACTGGCAGGCCATCCCGCAATTCAGGATGGGCAGGGGCTCCGCGCCTATGTCCTCGGCCAGCTGGAAGTATTCGAAGAAGCCGAGGCCGTGCGTCTGGAAGTAGTCCGGCGTGGGCCGGTGCGCGAATTCGATGTTCCAGCGGTTGATCTCTACCTGACGGTCTTCCACGGGGCCGACCGTTTTTTTCCACTGGTACCGGTTGTCGAGGTTGAAGCCCTCCACGATACAGCCCCCAGGAAACCGGATAAACCCGGGTTTCATATCCGCCAGCCACTGCACCATATCCGAGCGGAGACCGCCCGGCCGGTTTTTCCAGGTATCGCCTGGGAAGAGGGATATCATGTCGAGGTCGATCTGGCCGGCGCCTTCAATGTCGAGCTTCAGGCTTGCCCTTGGTTCGGTTCTGCCGGCGATGAAACTGACGGTATCCTTTTGCCAGCCCATTCCTTCGGGCGACAAACCGGCGCCGCCAAGTGCCTTACCCTGCGGATCGATCAGCGTGACGTGCAGCTTGATGCCGGGCTGCGTCTGCCGGTACATCACCGAAAACGAATACCGCACGTCCTGCTTGATCCCCATCCCGCGGAAGCCTTCGTTCGTCAGCCACAGACCGCCATCGGCGGCGGTGACGCGTATATAGTGCGGGTTCTTCGGGTTGTCGCCTTTTACTACCAGGACCGACCCCTCGGCCAGCCGAGCGCCGCCCGTTTTCCAACCCATCAGGGGCTTGGTGAACTCGAAGGAGCGGTTCTTGACCAGCTCCGCGTAGAGTCCGCCATCCGCGCCGAAATTGATGTCTTCGAAGAAGACACCCCACATCGTGGGTTGTATGGGGGCGATGATATGGTCGGCGTCCACGACCAGGCGTTTTTGCTGGGCATGCGCCGCATTCATGAGCGCTATGTTGGTCAGTGTGAGCAGGCAGGCAATCGCGTTTTTAATTGTCATATTGACAATTTACGCCATTACCCCCGCTTTTGTACCACTCCATCCCGGAAATAAATTTTTGTCGCCGGTGATCTGCAGGTGCCGGTCGGCTACGTCGCTGAATACCGACCGGAAGTCCGTCGTGACCGGCAGGTCCCGGCCGTCCTCCAGGTTCTCCACGCTGAGCGGCCGTACGTCGCCGTGCACGATCCCGCCGGCCGTGTCGTGGCCCAGGATGAAGTTGCAGGAGCCCCGGCCGTGGTCGGTCCCTCCCGTCCCGTTCTGGTGGACGGTCCGGCCGAACTCGGTCATGGTCATGACGGTCACGTCGTCCTGGAACGTCCCCAGGTCGGTCCAGAAGGCCATGATGCTGTCGGAGAGATCGGAGGCGCTCCGCGCAAAAACGCCGTTATTGGTGCCCTGTCCGAAGTGGGTGTCCCAACCGCTGCATTCGGTAAACGCGATTTCCATACCCACATCCATTTTTATCAGCTGCGCGATCTGCTTGAGCGCGTTCCCCAGCGCGGAATTGGGATATTGCGCGCCACCCGCGGGCTTGTAGTTCCGGGTATCGGCCTTTTGCAACAGCTTCATCGCCTCGAAACTTTCCTGGCCCGTGGACTTCAGTAAACCGGGCGCCGTTTGGTCGTACAAGTCCTCGAAGCTTTTGGCGGCGACGTTTGCCGCAGCGGGGTTACCGCGCAGCTGAATGGCGAAGTCCTGGAGGTTGGCGATCGCGATCGCCGGGTTGTCGCCATAAAGCGACCGGGGCATGGCGGACGTCAGGCTGACGGCGGAGAAGGGAGTCATGGCGTCATGCCCGAGGAGCCCCACAGCGCGGTTCAGCCAGCCGCTGGCGGTAGCCTTGTCGAAAGGCGTGCCGGACTCCATATAGTCCTGGGCGTCGAAGTGGGAACGGGTATTGTTGGGAGAGCCTATACCATGTACGACGGCCAGCCGTTTGTCCCGGAAGACCGGCTCGAAGGCCTTGAACGCGGGGTGCAGGCCGAAGCGGCCGTCGAGGTCGATCAGACCGCCGGCGCCCGGGGTCATGAACAGGTTGGGTCTCGCCGCCTGGAGATAGGTATCGGTGAACGGCGTTACCGCCATCAACCCATCCATGGCGCCGCGTTGGAAGATACACACCAGAATCTTCCCCTTTTTGTACAGACGCGTCACCTTTTCGCGCGCGGCAGCCTCCGCGATAAAGGGCGGGATACCGCCCAGGAGACCGATGCCGAAGAGGGCCATGCCCCCGTTTTTCAAAAAAGCTCTTCTCGTGACCATATGTTTGGTTTTACCGTCGTTGATATTCGGGGGAGCCGATGATGACGCCGACCACCTGCTGGAGCATGGCGGGGTTGGGGGCTTCCATGGCCATATCGCCCTGGGCCGCCGCCGCCTGCACTTTTGTCGCCAGTGAGGGGTCGCTCAACATCGGCGAGAGCCGTCTCACCGTCTCGTCGATCTGTCGTTCCGGCATCAGGAGGTGCGCGTAGGTCACGAGCGCCGCCTGCGCGCTTTCCGGCTCGTGGTGATCGTTCAGCGCCACCAGGTCCACGTGCACACCGGGAACGCGCCCGGAGGCGATGGCCAGACCGAAATTCATCCGGTTCAGGAGCGAACCGGTATTGATCCAGTACTGACCCTTGTCCGGGAAACCGGTGGGCGCCACATAGGAATACAGACGCTCGCCCATCCTCGATACCCAGCTATATACCTGGAACGGCTGGTCGATCGTCGCGTGGAGGCTGCGGATCGAGCTGATGGCCAGCTCGAAGGGCGACTTGATCTTTTCGCGCACGGCTTCCGGCGACCAGAATTCGGACGAGGACACCATCGTCAGGAGTACTTCCTTTATGTCGCCGTCCTTGTCCAGGAACGTCTTGGCCATCCGTTTGACGAGGCTCTCGGGCGGCGTGTCGGACACGAAGCGGACCGCCAGCTCCTTACAGATAAAGTGCGCCGTGGAGGGATGGTGGGCCAGCATCGATAGCAACCGGACGCCTTCATCGTAACCCCCGTCGGGGCCAAAGGTCTGGCCCAATACTTTTTTCCCGCCGTTGTCGTGCCGGTTGGGGATGAATACGAAGTCGCCGTCATGGACAAAACCCTTGCGCGCCAGTTGATCCGGCGACATGGCCTCGAGCCGTTGCACCAGCGGGTTCTCTTCCTTGCCCATGGGGAACACCGTCCAGCCGGTAAGGACGCGTGCCGCCTGGGTGACGTCGGTCTGGGTATAGCCTCCGTCCACGCCCAGGGTGTGCAGTTCCATGACTTCCCGTGCGTAGTTTTCGTTGATACCGCCCGTGCGCTTGCGTGGCTTGGTGGTATCCGCGTTCCGGGGCCGGGGCTGGTCCATCGGCGCGGTACTGCTGAAGTTATCGAGATAAAACAACATGGCGGGGGATTTCGCCGTGGCCAGTAAAAGGTCGCTGAATTTCCCCAAAGCATTCGGACGGATCACGTCCCTCTCGTAGCCCGGTATGAACTCGGCGCAATCGCCCTTGGTCACCGACACATTGAAGTGATTGAACCAGAAATCGGTCATCACCTCCTGGAGTTGATTACCGGTATAGGCGGCGCGTAACACTTTCTGGCAATAAAATTGCCGGTATAATTCCTGCAAGGGCTTATATCCCTTTTCCTGCATATAGTCTTTGAGGGCGCCCTGGTAGGACTTCGGGTCGTTCTTTGCCGAGTCGGCATTGATGACCCCATCCTTGATCGCCATCCTGAGCACTTCGCCCTGGCGCGGGAACGTCTGGCGTACCTGGGCGTTGGTCAACCCTATCGCATCATAACCGCTCAACAACCGGTTGAGGGAATCGTCCGGCAATGCCGCCTCCAATTGCTTTGAAAACCAACGCTCCAGGCCCATGTGAACGACTTCGTCGACCTGCCCGGGGGTAGCCCCATAGGTAAACCGGCTGAGCAGGTGCGCCGCCGCCTGTCTCTCGGTGAGACCGGCCTGTTTGTAGGGAAAACGAGGTGTTTTGCGCCCAAACGCGCACAAAATAACCACCAGCACTAGTAATTGTACGGAGCGTTGCATACTTTGTTTTGACCTTTTTTCAACACAAAAGTTTAATACCATGACTACCCAACAAATCGCCGATCGCCTCGTCGCCCTTTGCAAAGAAGGCAAGTGGGAACAGGCCCACAAGGAGTTATACGCCGCCGACTGTGTCAGCATCGAACCCGAGGCTTCCCCGGGTTTCGAAAAGGAAGTCAAAGGCATGGCCGCTATCGACAAAAAAGGTAAGGACTTCGATGCTATGGTGGAGGCTACCCACGGTATCACCACGTCGCAGCCCCTGGTCACCGGCAACACCATCGCCTTTGTGCTCGACATGGACATGACCATGAAGGGACGCCCCCGGAGCAAAATGGCCGAGCTTTGCGTCTATACGGTCAAGGATGGCAAGATCGCGGCGGAGCAATTCTTTATGTAAGCCGTCGCCTCCTGCGCGATATACATCCGCCAGAGGATGATCAGCATCACGGAGCTCCCCACGCCCAGCAGGAATATCAGGGACAGCTGGAGCCGGGCGTGTCGTGGGCTACGCGTCGTTTTGCCCCTGTACAACAGGTATGCCCATACCAGGAATGAGCTATAATAGGCGGTGGCCAGGCTATAGTACACGTAGAAGTATACCGGCCCCATGTTGCCGCTGTTTTGTTCATAGTCCTTATTAAAATGGAGCAGGCACGCCAGCCCGAATATCCCAAGCAGGAAGAAATAGGCCACCAGGACCCCGGAGAACATTTTGACGTATTTCGGCATAGCAAAAGTTAGCCTAAGTTACGGAAAAAGTGCGCGCCGGCGATGGCACAGGCCGGTTGTTTGGGCGCGCCATGCCGTTGGCCGGCGCGCCCCATTATAGTTCATTATTCGCTTTACAGCGCCGGGTTAGCCGCATAATCCGCCCAGAGCTCGTCCACGCTCTTGCCGGTCAATTGTTTCCAGGTGTTGTCGGTATATGTCCTGGTACGCATGGCGTTATCCAGGGCCTTCACCACGCCGGCGTGCCCGTGTCCTTCCAGCCACGCCAGGAAACGCGCGGTGACGCGATACGCCTGTGTATAGCTTTGGGTGGGTTTGTAATCCGGCAGCTTCCAGCCCGCGCCCGCGTTGTCCACGCCCATATCATAGCGAACGTAGTCCGCGATCCCTTCGGTGATCCAACCCGGCCCGCTGTGGTGCGGATAGGCCTGCACGATGTGCATCACCTCGTGCGTCACGACGTCTATATCCCCGGGGTGCTTCCTGAACCACTCGGGATTAAAGCTGGTCACGTTGTTGCCGGTGGCGGCCACGCCCTTGTAGCTGGTGTCGATGACAAAAGTGACCTTCCGGGCGGTGTTCAGATTATAGGCGGCCGCCTCTTTCGGGTACACCGTAAAAAAAGTGCTGATCAGGCGTTCCTTGACGGCCGGATCGAAACCGTCGTCCTGGTTGATAAAGATCAGCGTGTAACCGTTTTGGGTGAGCGAGTCCCGTGTTTCTGCTTTTGCCGCGGCTGTGAGCAGGCATGCCATTACCATCAATTTGTACTTCATGTTTCTTGGTTGTTTCTTATTTATGGGTCTAATGGATCGATTCCATCCATTTGCAGGGAATTGACCTCGATTTTGTACGAAAGGCTGAAAGGGTCTTCCTGTTTGACGTCCGTAAACGGGACGTATCCCATCTCGAATTTGCAGCGGCCCGCAAAAAAGGGCGCGAGGATATACGCCGCCTGTCCGGCGGTGGATACGCAAAGGACGCGCTTGTCCGACGGGAAACCCTGGCGGAGCATGATCCGGTTGGCGTTCCGGATGTTGGTCGTGGTATGACGGGCGTGTGGCTCCAGGATCACGGCTTCGTCGGGGATACCGAGCGTATGCACCAGGTAGTCTTTCATTTCCACCGCTTCGCAATACGGCGTTTGGAACGGGTGGACAAATCCGCCGGAAACGATGATAAAGGGCGCTTTGCCGGCGCGATAGGCCTCCTCACCCAGCTGGCAGCGGTATTTCCCCACGGGGCTCATCGCCCAGTCGTTCTCGGGTCCCTCGCCCGGAAGCACGATGGCGGAGTAGGGAAAGCGCGCCCAATCGGTTTTGCCGGCCTTCGCGTAGGCCTCACGGTTGGTCGAATCCAACGGCTCGAACCGGCCCGCTTCGTCCCGGTTGTTGATAAAGAGTATGTCCAGCGCCAGCTCCAAACCCGGCTGGAAAAAAACCGTCACCCGGTCCATATGATGCCAAAGAATCATCAGCGTTTCGCCCAACGCTTCGGTCGTCACCTGGCTCGAAGGCGCAAAGGTGGCGGAGTCAATGCCCGCGTAGCGAAAACCCTTGTTGGTCGTATAATTCATGATGACGCGGTTTAGCCAGCGCGCAGCGTCTTCCCAGGCGGTGCGCAGCAGCGCAGTATCCGGCAGGCCCGCATAGCGTATCCAATAGCCGGAGCGCCGCATCTCACGGGCCAGATCCTTCAGGTCCAGTCTTTGTAATGCGCTGTCTACCTTTCCGATTTCCTCCGGCGTCCAGGTGAATTTTTGCACCGCCACCTGCGGCGTTGTGGTATGCTTGCCTGTCGCCTGACTCACCAGGTTTTGGCGCTCTGTCAGCAGTTCCTGCAACGCCGGGTCTTTTTGCAGCGTTTGCCGCACGGCGGGCTGCTCCATGAGCGTGAACAGGTAAAAATCCTTGTCTTGTATCCAGGAGCCGCTGCTGGTGGGTTTATACTGCCGGTCCCATTGGGCAACGGATGGGAGGGTCGTCATCGCCAGCAGAAAGCTGACCAGGAATATGCGCATTAATCCGATTTGATGGGTGCTAAAGATGGTTTGGCGCTAAGATCGCAAAACTGGCTTACTTTGCAAAAAAAGTGGAATGGCTACAGACATCAAATGCCCGAATTGTGGTCACCGGTTTCCGATGGAAGAGGCTGTATCAGAAGAATTCAAGAACGATCTGCGCGAGCAGATGACGAAATATAAGAAGCAGCGGGACGACGAGTTCGCGCGGAAGGAAGTGGAGCTCCAAAAACAGGCCCGTGATAAGGAGGCAGGACTGGCCCGGGAGGCGCGTGAACGCGAAGCCCTGCTGGCCCGGCAAGCGCAGGAGGAACGCGAGCAGCTCCGCCGCACCATTTCCTCGGATTTCGAAAATCAGTTGCGGCTGTTACAGGAGGCCAACCGCGACGGCGAAGAAAAGTTAAAGGAAGCCCGCCGGAAGGAGCTCGAATTCCTCCAAAAGGTCCAGGACCTCCATACCAAGGAACAGGAGCTCGACCTCACGCTCCAGCGCCGCCTGACCGAAGAACGCGCCACCTTAAGCGAAAAGATACGCAAAGAAGAAGCCGAGCGCGCGACCAACGACTACCAGTTGCGCACACGGGAGCTCGAAAAACAACTCGACGATCAAAAGAAGCTCGTCGAAGAAATGCGCCGCAAGGCCGAACAGGGCTCCATGCAGCTCCAGGGCGAGGTCCAGGAGCTGGCCCTCGAGGAAATGCTGCGCTCGGCCTTCCCCTTCGACCTCGTCGAAGAAGTGGGCAAGGGCATTCGCGGCGCCGATTGTATCCAAACCATCCGCAACAGCTTTGGCCAGGTCTGCGGCAAGATCATCTACGAGAGCAAGCGCACTAAGGAATTCTCCCGCGACTGGCCCGAAAAGCTCAAGGCAGACATGCGCCACCTCGGCGCTGACCTTGCCGTCCTCGTCACTCAAACCATGCCCCGCGACATGGAACGTTTTGGCGAGCGCGACGGCATCTGGATCTGCACCTTTTCCGAGGTCCGCGCGCTGGCCCACGTCCTCCGCGACGGCGTCGTCCGCATCTACGCTGCCGGCCGCTCCTCCGAAAACCAGGGGGAAAAGATGATCATGCTGTACCGCTACCTCACCTCCAACGAATTCGCCGAGCAATGGAAGGCCGTCCGCGAGGGCTTCATGGCCATGAAGCTATCCATCCAACGCGAACGCGACGCGATGGAGAAGCTGTGGAAGGCGCGGGAAAAGCAACTCGAAAAGGTACTGCTCAACACTGCCCATATCAAGGGGTCCATCGAGGGGATCGCGGGGTCGGATTCCGTGGACTTGCGCCTCACGGACGACGAGGAGTCCGACGAGTCGGACCTGCTCCTGAATTAACGCTGTTGCCGCGCCGCCCGTGGACAGCCGCTGCCGCGCGTTCATGGCTCGGTAATCAGGTGGACCAGCGCCATGTCCTCCCATGTCTTGTATTGCATAGGGAGCGGGCGCGGCGGTGTCTCCTTGGTGAAACAGCACGTGAGCGCGCCTTCGGCGTGGAGCGCGAAGGGCTCCAGGGGCATGTCGCGGATGAAGTCCATTTCGCCGATGCCATACCATTTGTAGACGGCTTCCTTGGCGCCCCAGCATACGATGGCCTGGCGGAGGGGCGCGGCGGGGTCGAGGAAGGATTGTTCCTCGGGGCTGAGGAATTTATGGAGGATGCGTTCGACGCGGGGGGTGAAGGCTTCGATGTCGATGCCCACGCGGTAGCGGCGGCTCACGAGCGCGGCGGCATAGTTGCCGCAGTGCGAAATGGAAAAATGGAAGGAGGCACCGGGAATATAGGGTTTACGGGTATCGGCGATGAGGATGTCCTTGTAGGGAAAGTCCGGGAAGAGATAACGGAGGAGAAAACGGCCGGCCAGGTGCTGGAGGCGTTTGTGGGGGTGAGAGATTTCCCGCTGGAGGGGGACTTTTTCCAGGAAGAAGTCGGCGGGCTCCGTAATGTGCCAAACCCCCAGGCGTGTATATTCGTTTATTTCTTGTTGGAAAAAAAGTCCCATCTTCGCACACCAAATATTCAGCAATTTACGCTAATGATACTGTCCGACAAGCGCATCCTGGAAGAAATGGAGAAAGGCACGATCAAGATCGAACCTTTCCTGCCCGACTGTCTCGGCAGCAATTCGTATGACGTACACCTCGGCAAGCACCTGGCCAAATATATCGACAATACGCTCGACGCCCGCCGGCACAATACCATTGCGCACTTCGACATACCGGAGGAAGGCATCGTGCTGCATCCGAATGAATTCTATCTCGGTGTGACGCAGGAATATACCGAGACGCACGCGCACGTGCCTTTCCTGGAAGGGAAGTCCTCGACCGGGCGCCTCGGCATCGACATCCACGCGACCGCGGGCAAGGGCGACGTCGGTTTTTGCGGGCACTGGACGCTGGAGATCTCGGTCAAGCAACCGGTGCGCGTATACGCGGGCATGCCCGTCGGGCAGCTGATCTACTTCCCCGTCGACGGCGAAGTGGCGGTCAAGTATAACCGCAAGGCCGGCGCCAAATACAGCGGGCAGCCGGACCGGCCGGTGGAAAGCATGATGTGGAAGAACAAATTCTAAGGACGGCGCCGCGCGCCGGGGCTACAACCGCCCGTACTTGCTCCAGTAGGCGATGAGCCACCCCGTTACCTCGTTGTAGCTCTCTATCCCGTGCGGCTGTTTGTGCGCCTTCAGGTACCCGTCATACATCTTATTCAGCAACGGTTCTATGGGGTTTCGGTGCTTCCGGTAAAAAACCGCCAGGGTATGGTAGTCGGCGCGCACGAGCGTGTCCAGCGACCGGTAGCGTTGTCTGGCGGCCGCGGAGTCCCGGTAGAACAATTCATGGTCGGCGTAGTTGAAGAGGTCGAAATAGGCCGAATACCGGAACCAGGGGTCGCCCGAATGGACAGCGGCCAGGTAGCCGACGAAGTTGGCCTCGCTTTCGCTGGCATAACCCAGCTGGTGGGCCATCTCGTGGCAGCTGGTATAGGGCAGGGTAAAGGCGGGCACCGTACAGTTGACCTGCGCCTCCCCGGTAAACGGGTTATAGTATCCCAGGAAACCCAGGTAGTTCCCCCATTCCCCATACAGCGAGGGCTTCACCGAAGCATGCCGGTAATATATACAGCTCAGCGCGGTGTCCCTCCGGAGGTCCCCGTAGGCCTCCCGCGCGCCCTGTAGTATGTCGGATGGCGCCGGCAGCGGTTGCACGCACGCCAACCGTTCCCGGTTGACACGGACCAGCAGTGAATCGACCAGGTTCTCCAGCGTCGCCTTGTCGTAGGGCCGCGGCTGCAAACCCAGCTGGTACGCTATCCCCAGCCGGTTATAGTTGAGCGCCCAGGCCAGGTTGAAGATCAATACGATCAGGAGGAAGCCTTCCACCAGGCGCCTCCCCCACCCCAGCCACTGGCGCCAGTCCCACCGGCGGCGCGTCAGCCGGAGGATCGCGGCGATCAAACCGGTCAGGAGGAAAACACCGGCGGCAAAATACAGGACGTCCCCCGCGCTAAAAGGTATCCACCCGAACAGTATCCGGAGCAAGGCCGCCAGGTGCGGGTATGCGCCGGTGCTATAAGCCCATTCCACCGCCCCGGGGTACACGCCAAACCAGGCCACGAGCAGGGATAACACCACCAGGATCAAAAGCCTTTTATATTTTGCGACAGCCAATCTTGCCATAGGATTAAAAGTAAGATGATCGCGGCATTTCCCGAGAGGCTGTCGGGGTCTATTCATTCCCAATATGTTAGAAATTAGGGTACCCCACCCCCGCGCGCCCGTGGACTCCTACGCCAATAATCCGTAACTTTGGACACAGCCGCATTTCCAGAAGAAAAATTCGGCGATTCCCCCGTTTTTCTCTACCTTTGCAAACCTTTTAAAAACTTCCGATGACTAGTCGCCGGGCTTTTGAAATCGCTTTCGTTGGTTTGAAACCGGGCTTGCATGAGTACCGGTATGAGATCGACGACACGTTTTTCGAGGAATTCGGGAAGGTGGACTTTAAAGGCGTAAAGGCGGAAGTTAAGTTGACCCTGGACAAAAAGGCGTCCTTTTTGATCCTTAAGTTCGAGGTCGGCGGGAAGGTGGATGTATCGTGCGACCGTTGCGGGAACGACTTACCGCTGGACCTCTGGGATGAATTCAACATCCTGGTCAAGATGGTGGACAATCCGGACGAGATGAACGACACGGAATCCGACCCCGATGTTTTTTATATATCCAGGACCGAAAGCCATATCGACGTCAAGGGCTGGATATACGAGTTCATCTCCCTGAGCGTGCCCATGCAACGCATGTGCGCCGAGAACGAGATTGGCGGCCCGTACTGTAACAAGGAGGTGCTGGCCCGGTTGGCGGGAATGAATCCTTCGGGGGACGAAAACAAAAAAACGAGCAATTCCCTGTGGAAGGGATTAGATAAATTTAAAAACAAGTAAGATGCCCAATCCTAAACGCAGACACTCGCAACAACGCAGCGCCAAGAGAAGGACCCACTATACGGCTGAAACCGTTACCCTGAGCAAGGACGCCACCACCGGTGAACTGCATCCCCGCCACCGCGCCCACACCAGCGAAGGCAAGTTGTACTACAAAGGCAAACTGGTCGCAGAAAAGGCTCCCCTCAAGGCATAACTTTTACCGCTGCTGATGCGCATTGGAATCGACATGATGGGCGGCGACTACGCTCCACAGGAAGCTGTGAAGGGCGTTGCGCAGTATCTTCAGTCTTCTACGGCTATGCCCGTGACGCTGATCGGGGACGAGCAGCAGGTTAAGTACCTTTTGGCCGCAGAGCCGTTTATCGATACGCCGGATGTCGTGCGCATCGTCGATGCCCCCGAGGTCATCGGGATGCAGGAGCACGCCACCCGGGCGCTCAAGGAAAAAACGAACTCTTCGATCGCCAAGGGCTTCAAGCTGTTGGCGTCCGGAGAGATCGACGCATTTATCAGCGCCGGCAACACCGGCGCTATGATGGTCGGCACTTTTTACAGCATCAAGTCCATCGAGGGCGTGCTGCGGCCGACGATCTCCACCATCATCCCCAAGCTGGACGGTAGCTTCTCCCTCCTCCTGGACGTCGGCCTGAACGCCGACTGTAAGGCCGAAAACCTCCTCCAGTTCGCCATCCTCGGCAGCCTCTACGCCCGCCACATCCTCCAGATCGAGGACCCGAAGGTCGGGCTGGTCAACATCGGTGAAGAGGAAGGCAAGGGCAATCTCCTGGCCCAGGCGGCCTATCCCCTGCTCAAGGCCTCCGACCAGATACACTTCCTCGGAAACATCGAAGGCAGGGACATCCTCCAGGGCGGCGCGGACGTCATGGTCTGCGAGGGTTTCACGGGCAACGTCATCCTGAAGATGGCCGAATCGCTCTACGACGTCGCCTCCCACCGTAACCTCGGCCAGGACGAATACTTCCGTCGCTTCCACTACGAAAATTACGGGGGCACCCCCATCCTGGGCGTATCCAAGCCGGTGATTATCGGTCACGGTATATCGGAGGCGCCCGCTTTCCGGAATATGATCATTCTTGCCCAAAAGATGCTGGAAAGCGATCTTCTGGGCAAGATGAAGGCAACGTTCGAAGCGTTGGGCGCTTAGCTCGTTGAGCGCTTAGGTCTGCGCGCGCCACTACGGCGCGGGCGGTCCCGGTTTTGCGCAGCGTTATTTGATGTCGTAGGAAATAAGCTGCTCGTCGTAACTGAAGCCGTACAGCGACGCGTTGATATTCACCTCGATCAGCCCCACCCCACGCGCAAAATAATAGTCTCCCACGATAGCCAGGTTGATGGAGGACGGGATCCCCGCCTGGGCTGCCAGTGCGGAAATATTACCCGGTAACGCACTAACGGTCTCGTGCGTTACATTCGTAAAAGTCTTGCCGTTTACGGTCCAGGAGCCGCCGGTGGTTTTGATGGCGATCGTGTAGTACGTCGTGTCCTGCAGGTACGAGTCGATTTCGGTTTGCGTCCAGGTCGTGCCCGCCAGGGTGTCTTTCAGGTACAGGATCGGCTCCTCGGCCACCAGGGATCCAACCCCTGACAGGCTGATCGCGGGAATGATACCGATGCCATAATAATTGCTATCGGTCTTGTTGAAATAAACATTTCCCAGGCCGCCTTGTCCGCCGACGAGGACGGAATAGTTCATATTGTTTATGACCGTGTCGGTGGAAGCCAGCGTCGCGCTGATGCTCCAGCTGGTATCGATGGAAGGGATGGAATATCCCAACTGGACTTCCGCCGCTTGCAGCAGCAGGGAGCTGGAAGGGTTCAGGGTCTCGGTTACCTTGTAGCTCCAGGAGCTGCCGGCGTCCATGGGTTGATAGCTTGCGAGGGACTGGCTGGCGCCGGGCGTGGATGATTTTTTGCAGCCGGCCAGGAATATGCCGGTCGCACATAAGACAACGTAAAAGGCTTTCATCCGCAGATAATTGATTTTTAACGGACGGATGGAACCTCGGGGACTCGGTTTCATGATTGAAGGTTATATGGTTTATCGAATATTGGAATGCAACAGGATCGCGGTCACGGATATCCCAAAAAAATACGCGCTCAGGTCTTCTTCGATCAAACCGACGTTCTTCGCATAATAATACTCCGTGGTCGTGGTCAGGTTCACTCCACTGAGAAGAACGGCATAGCTCGTTAGCGCGCTGGGTAAAGAGGTAGACTCGATTTGTATAACGTTAGGATAGTTGATGCCATTTACGGCGCGGGTAACCCCGGCCGCCTTCACGGAAAACGCGTAGACCGTGGTGTCCAGCGATCCGTACGCGTCCCGCACGATCGTGGTATCCTTCCAGGACGTCCCCACCGGCTGGTCTTTAAGATATGTTAAAGTATCGTCGTTGAGGGAAAAACCGCCAAACGAGCCCCCCGGCCAGACCAGCTCCCATACCTCGTCTACACCAACGTAGGCCGACCCGCTCTGCGCTATCTTGGGATTGAAGATCCCCCCGCCATAGTCGTTGGAATAGTCCTTATACGTCAGGGTCCCCACCTTGTTCGTCAAACCCAGGGCGGCTATGTGATAAACGATGGTAGTGTCGACGTCGAAGGCGCCGAAAAGGGATGCATCCTGGGGATACAATTGACCGATGGTGGACTGGGAGAAATTGAAGACTTGTCTTACCTGGTAGGTCCAGGTCGATCCGCTGGAGTCGGGCTGATAGTTATTGGTAACGGCGCCAGTATAGGTGGAGTCTGCGGGCGGGGTCGTCGTAGTGGTGTCTTTCGACGGGTTGCCATCCTTGATGAGTCCGTTCTCCCTGGTACAGGAAGCGAGCGTCAACAGCAGCACAATCGCACTATAAAGCGTCGTTTTCATGGATCGAGAAGTCCTATAAATTTAGTTAAAAAACAGGACTTTATTCAAAATAAATCCTAACGGTCTGATAAAACAACCTGTTAGCCAGGTAGGTATTCCCAGGATTACTTTTTTCGGCAAAACCCTGCAAACCCAGCAAACCCGCGGCATTCCCCTTGTTGATGGCGATCTCCAGGTAACCCGCCGCATTGAACAGCGCCAGCTTCTCGCCCTCGCCAGCGTCGGCGTATGTTTCACTGATCTTGTCGATCACCTCGTCCCGTTTGAAAACGATCTTGAAACTCCGTCCCTTCCGCTGTTCCTCGAACTCCTCGCGGCTGATGTTCACTATGACATTTTCGAAGTGGTCGATAAAGATCACTTGCCCTTCCATCCAGTTGTTGCCCAGTTGCGGTCTGAGCGGGTTCTTGACGTGGATCGAGACCCCGGCGTCACCGAGCTCTTCCGGACGCCTCCCCTTTTGGATCCCTTGTATGGCCCTGCCAAAAACCTGGGTGAATAAAAGCGTATTCCTAAGCGCCCCCCGGGGTAACGGTAACGCCACCACGAGCTCCGGGACCTCTTCGAGGATCATCGTGATCAACCCGTTGTCCGCAATGAGGAAATAGTGCCCATGGTGCCGCACCAGCAGCAGGTGCTCCGGTTTCTCGTCGAACAGGTTCACCAGGATGAGGTGAAACGTCCCCGGCGGAAACTGTTTGAACGCTCCCCGGCAGACATAGGCTGCCTGCGGGTAGTTGAAGGGCGACAGCGCGTGCGTCACATCCACCAGCTGAAAACCCTGGTCCATGCCCAGCAGCTGCCCCTTTACGGCGCCCACGAGGTAGTCCTGGTGTCCAATATCGGATGTGAGGGTGATTAGCGCCATCGGCCTATTTAACGAGCTCTCCGTTTTTGTAGAAGAATTTCCGAACCAGCTTGTCGGCCAGGCCGGGGAGCAGCTTGTTCAGCCACACGGTTTCATTGCCCTGGAAGGTCATGACCAGGGAGCGCCTTCGGTTCTTTACGGCCTTGATTATGTGCTTTGCACATTCGTCCGCACTCATCAGCTTGCCTTCCTCCAGCGGCGACTCACCCTGGGGCGCGCCCTTGTCGTTCAGCGCCACGTTCCGGATATTCGATGTCGTAAACCCGGGACAAACCCACATCACGTGTACGCCCGTTTCGAGTAGCTCGGTCCTCAGCGCCTCCAGCCACCCGTTCACCGCGAACTTGCTGGCCGAATACCCGCTCCGCCCCGGCAATCCCCGGTATCCCGCGATGGACGATACGCCCACGATCACACCTTTGCTCCGTATAATGCTGTCCAGCGCAAATTTCGTACAATAGACCGTCCCCCAGAAATTCACATCCATCACCGTCCGCAGGGTCTCCAGGGACGTATCCTGCACCATCGCCCGCATCGAAATCCCCGCATTGTTCACCAGGACGTCGATCCCGCCGAATTCCTGTAGCGCGGCGTTTACGAAGTTCCTGCAATCCTCCTCCTTCCGGACGTCCACCACCTGCGTATATAACGCATGGTTGCTGTGCCTGACCCTTAACTGGTATAGCTTGTCCGCGCTCCGCCCGCAGGTCGCCACCTTGGCCCCCGCGTCCAGGAAACGCTCCACCAGCGCCCGCCCTATCCCATCGCTCCCCCCGGTAACCATCACCCTTTTACCTTGAAAATCATCCATAAGCCAACATTTTTCCCGAACTGCAAAAATAGGCGTTGTCCGCGGGTTCCGCCGTTACAAAAAACGCCACCGCCCCGGAAATACCCTTTAAAAAAATTTGCACTGAGAAGATTTTCAGCTATTTTTGCACTCCCAAAAAGCAGGCCACTGCTTTTGTGGGTGTAGATCTGGTAGCTCAGTTGGTAGAGCAATACACTTTTAATGTATGGGTCCTGGGTTCGAGTCCCAGCCGGATCACTTTAAAGTCCCAGCGGGATCACTAAAGGGAAATTTTAAGGAAAAAGAGCGTCTAACACGGCGCTCTTTTCATTTTTCCCACCACAAACGCCGTCATCAACGCATTTATTCGATCATCCGATTACATCCGGCTTCATCCTTTTTTGGGGGGTGTCTGGGGGGGATCAGAGCATCAGCAAAACGTCCGCATTGTTACTTGATACTTGAACTTATTTCTTCGGGCACAGAATAATATTGTTTATGCTTTACATCATAAAAAAACCCGCCAAATCGACTAACCATAAACACTACCCTTCCGCTGTCCGGAAACTCCGCGGAACACAAATAATATCCTTGCCAATAGGACCATTTATCCGGTTTCTAAACCAACAAACAATACAATCAAAAAGAGTCGCATCGTTTTTTTAATTGTTAAATGCATGAACGTAAGTTTAATTGAACTGGTTTGTTACCGCTGTATCTTCGAGATACGGGTATGTGTATCGTCTATTGAACAGATAACTTCTCCACATCCAAAAATGCAATGGCTGTATGGTAAAGGTCCTATAAAGAAAAGTATCCCTATGGGTACTGTCCTTAAACTCTTTCCAATCGGTCTCCATCAATTTGAGCCCACGTCCCTTTGCGGGAATTTCTTCAAATTGAAATGATGCATCTCTATTGCAATACCAATAGACATTAAATGCCGAAAGGTATGGGATTACGTTTACCAATACAATAACACTTACAATACAGACAACGACAACGCGAATCAACTTGCGGAATATTCCTCTGGTTTTCATTGACGCCATTACAATTAATTTTCTTATCAATTACAAGCGCCTCCCCTTGGATGACCGTAAAACCGCTCCGTTGAATCGCGCCATTTATATAGTTATAACCTTTTATAAAATTTCCCGCCCAATCCTCAACGGTCACATTACCCGAAAAGAATTTTTTTGACGACGAGTTTTGTACGTACGCGAGATCAGGTGTCTTTGTAATGACTTCGCAATGTGTATTCCGTCTTTCCGAATGCACCCAGATTGTCCACATAGGCCCTCGACCAATCGGGGGATTTATGCAGCGCCATCCGAAAATGCTGAAGATCCACGGTGGTGAAGGTTGGAACGTAAAGGATCCGGAGGTTGAGCATACGAGCCATATTCATAACAAACTTTTGAGGTTTTGGTGATTTTGGCTGTAAACTAGCTCCGTCGTTCAAGGTAAAAGTTTAGCTATTGCAACTATTTGAGATTTTAATTACCCCATATTGTGGGCGGAAGGAATAACCCTGCTGAGTTCATGGCGTATTTGGCTGAGTCGGAATTTGGATATATCAAGATAGGAGGCTATTTCAGTACTGTTCAGGTTCTCGAGGATCTCCGGATGTCTTTCTACCAGAAATTTATATCGATCGAGGGCGGCTGTGCCTTTCAGCAGCTCTATTCGCTTTACCTCCATCGCGTAATATTTCTGCAAGAGAATCCGGGCGACCACATTGGTTTCAGGATAGTTTTTATAGGCGTATTCAAGGCTATCGTGGGTAAGATACCAAAACTTGGTTCGGGTGACAGCCTGTATGAAATTTCTGGACGGCTCTTGTTCGAAAAAGCTGGTGGTTGAGGTAAAGACATCCCCGGTAAACCAGAACCAGATATTGCTGTCGCGCTCCCCTTTGGTCGAATAGGATTTAAGGCATCCAGACTCGATAAACCCGATCTTGTTGCAAATTTCCCCTTCGCGAAGGATGTACTCTCTTTTTTCGATCACCTTGTTTCTGATAACAGACCCCAGGTATTTTTTGCAGTCGCCGCTTATCGGGTAGACACTATCAACAAAACCGAAAAAATTGTCCATCACCGGGAAAATTTTGATCATCACAGGCATTTGGGGTTTTGCTGCCGGGCAGCGAAGATTGGTTTTAGGCAAGGATGATCCGTGTAATATAGAGATAAAATCGAATTCCGGGTGTAAGAATACCGTCAGTATCGCCGGTGACTCCTCGGTTGGTTTCCTCCCAACTAGATAACTTTTATATGAGTAAAAAAGGTAAAATATCTATTCTGCTAAGCGTGGTTTTGGTTTCGGCGCTGATAACCGCCATCAGTCCGAAAAATGGACAGGACCCCGCCTTTCACCATTTTGTAGATACCCGGGGATGGCTGGGTATTAAAAATTTCGGAAACGTCTTAAGCAACCTACCTTTTTTGGCGGTCGGGATATGGGGGTTTATCGTGCTGGGAAAAAGGCGACCGGTCGACGGCATATGGGCCATTTATGCAGTAATGTTCTTCGGGATATTCCTTACAGGAATAGGATCTGCCTATTACCATTGGGCGCCGTCGAATGACCGGTTGATCTGGGACCGCATGCCCCAGACAATAGTCTTCATGTCGGCGCTGGTGGCAACCGTAGGAGAATGGATCAATCCAAAAGCCGCGGCGGGGGTACTGGCCCCGCTGGTGATATTGGGGATCGGTAGTGTCCTTTGGTGGAATCATACTGAAGCTCTCGGAGCCGGTGACCTCCGCTTATACTGGTGGGTACAGTTCTTCCCTATGGTAGGCATTCCCTTAATCTTACTCCTTTTCGGACGGTGGGATAACATGCAGGGCTTGGGCAACCTGATTTGGGTAGTGGTTTGGTATGGGGTGGCAAAAGGTCTCGAGGCCCTGGACGCGAAGATTTACGATTGGATTATAGTCATAAGCGGCCACACCTTGAAACACTTTGCCGCAGCCATCAGTGCGGCGTATCTGGTACTACTGTTTAAAACAAGGCACGCAATAGAAAAGCAGTCTCCAGGTTTAGCCAATTCAACAGCCGGTTCCCGCAATGAGCATAAATCTACATCGCTGACGGTTCCTAAATGAACCAGCTGTGCACTACATTTACCCCATGTTTCTTAAAAATCAAAATTAGACACAGCGGATGAAGTTCTTGCTTTTGATTTCTGCCATTTTCGTCAACGTCGTCTCCTACTGTATTTTGAAGTCAGTCTCCGGCAAGCCCTTTAATATGGTGTGGCTCGGGCAATTTTCCCTCGGTATCATTCTGGCCGGGGTAACGACATTCTTGTTCACCTTGGCGCTAAAAGGTCTCGGGCTGACGGTCGCGTACTCCGTTTTCTGTGGCGGGAGTATCGCCTTAATAATGGTCGCTTCCCTGCTCCTCTTTCAGGAAAGCATAAATTGGACGAACTATTTTGGCGTAGCCGTAATAATAATAGGTATCGTTATGGTGACGATTAAATGACCTTATGCGGGTTAAAAGGTAGCTTTAAGCCAATTCACCAGACTCCGATGGATTTCAAAATATTCATTGCGGACAAGGAAGTGATGCCCCGACCCTCTGGTATGATCCGGAAGTAACTTGGGACGAAGATACCCGCATATTTAATTTTGTCCCGACAGAGGCAAAGCTATCTTCCTGGAAAGACTGGTCCCGTATGGCAGTCTTTTCGGTGGTATATAGCAGCCTGAAGTTCCGGCTAAACTGACCCTTCGATAACGGCCTCCGAGCGGGCATTTTCCTTCCGAGGGAATGAATCTACCTTATTCTGAAATCTTTTACAATATTACCAATTTCCGAATTCCCGGTCATCCGGATCATCAAATACTTCCGAAAATTACCATCCGAAAAGAGAACGATGTATGGGTCCATACCGACAGCGGTAAAGCAACCGGCCTAAGCACAGCCGCTGGTGCAGCCATAGACGCAACGAGCTCAAATATTCCGTAAACGCGCATCGCATCGTCGTCTGTCGGACAAATTCGCCATTTGTAGATTAAAGATTTTGGAGTGATGTGCAATGCGTTTGTTTGTTGCGCGATTTTGATTTTTACCGACAGCAAAACCTCCAGTTATGAAACGTTCCACTGTACATCCGCTCTTGATCCTTATTATAGCCTTTGCAGTTTGCGTATCCTGTTCTAAAACCGGACCCGCAGGTCCACAGGGAGCCACTGGCGCAACCGGCCCAGCCGGGGCCGTGGGCCCAGCCGGTGACAACGGCAGCCAGATTTATTCCGGCGCCAGCACACCTGACGCAACGACCGGTAGCACCGGCGACTACTACCTGGATATCGCGACCGATGTTTTGTATGGCCCCAAAACGGCGTCCGGATGGGGTTCGGGCATATCGCTAGTGGGCAACACCGGCGCGGCTGGACAGGCCGGCAGCCAGATCTATTCTGGCAATGGCGGACCTTCCACTTCCCAGGGAGTCAATGGAGATTATTACCTCGACGCGGCGAACTATGTCTTATATGGGCCCAAAACAGCTTCCGGTTGGGGCACAGGCATCATCTTGAAAGGGGCCACAGGAACGGCCAACGTAATCTATTCCGCGTGGGGACTCGCCAACAACCTGAGGGATACCACAATCGATGAATCTAAACTAGTGGTTATGAATTTCCCCGCCGCCTCCTTAAGCCAGGCGTATTTGAGTTCCGCCAGCATTCAGGTGTTCTTTATCTTTAACGGTCAGGAAGAGCCCCTCCCTTACACTTCGTACGCCGGGGGTCTTGAGAATACACTCTCCTTTATCCCCCAGCCGGGCAATATTTTAATCACCCGGTTTACCGCCGATAACTCGGGATCAATCGGAATATCGTCGATCCTACAATTTCGATATGTGATCATTCCCGGTGGCGTGCAGGGAACCAGTATCGTGAATCCTTATGAAGCGGGATCGGTTGTCCCGAGCCATCCTTAAATAAATTTCCAAAAAGCTTCCGCTCAACGGCCTTTGGCTGCCATCCCTCCGTTTGCCGGGGAAGGATGCCGCAAGACCCGGTCTTTGATCGTATTTTATAAAAAGCCTCCGGACTGTATTTCGCCGCGCTTTTTTTATATTCGCCCCACGCGATGAAAACAATTGGCTACCTATCGATCTGCCTGTTGCTCCTGGGGCGACCGGCGCCCCATTCTCCACTACGTGGGCGCGTACGCGTATCGAATGGGACCGTCGTGGCCGATGATGGTTCCCTGTTGCGGATGGTCCATGGTTATGTCCACGATTTCGTTTACCGGTATTACACCGACATCCATTGGTGGCGGGCGATGCACGACACCGGGCATTTCAATGCGGTCCGCGTCATGGCCTTCCTGGGCCATTGGCCCCACAGCGCGCAGACGATGGATACCGCGACGCTGCTGCCCCGTTTGGATACGATGGTGCGGCTGGCGGCGCAAACCGGTCTGTATGTCGTGATCGACAACCATTCCGAATGCTGCGGGAACCAGGACCTGCATACGGACAGCCTTTTCTGGCAATCGGTGGCGCCGCGGTATAGGGACAATACCCAGGTGATATATGAACTGAAGAATGAACCCTGGCAGTACAGCGGTAACGCGGCCTATGAGGAAACCATGTTCAGGCTGGTCCGGAAGCTGGCCCCGCAAACACATATCATTGCCTGGACCATCGAAAACCTGATCGATGTCAAAGATCCGCTGGCATTCATCGGGAAGGCACACGGCATCGACTACCGCAACGCTTCCGTGGGTTTCCATCCTTACGGCACCTATGCCAGGACGGATAGCCTGCTTGCACTCATCAGGACACTAAAGCGCGTTTACCCGGTCGTCCTGACGGAAATCACCCCCGACGCGGGCGCGCCGCCGCTCGATTTTATCAAGACCATGGAGTCGATGGGCATCAGTTGGGGATATCTGGGCGGACAGGGATTTACCGACGCGCGTACCCACCACGCCTACGGTTGGACAAAAGGCCAGGAAATCGACCCCTGGTGGCCGGAGGACTGAGGCGCAAATAGCAAAAAAAATACGCTCTCTTGTCCATTCCCTTCCGGTTCCAACGACAATAGGGTAAATTTAAACCATGAACGAATTCCTGTTGCTTTTCCGAAGGGACTTTCGCACCGAAAACGCCCCCTCCCCCGAGGACCTGCAAAACGCCATGAAAATGTGGCAGAACTGGCTGGGCGGCATCGCCGCCCAAAACAAGCTCGTCGACAGGGGTAACCGGCTGGCCAGCGAAGGTAAAGTGCTCCATGCCGGCGACCGTATTACCGACGGGCCCTACGCCGAAATCAAAGAAAGTCTCGGCGGCTATACCATCATCCGGGCCGACTCCCTCGACGAAGCCGCGGAACTCGCCAAGGGCTGTCCCGTCACCCTGATCGGCGGCAATGTCGAAGTACGCCAGATCGTTCCGCCCAACCTTTAATTTTTTACAGCCCCGCCTTGCGCGGGGCTCAATTATGCCTGAAAAAGAGCTACTACCGCACCTCTTCAAGACCGAATACCGGAAAATCATTTCGGTGCTCTGCCGTCGTTTTGGTTTCGAACACGTCGAGATAGCCGAGGACATCGCCAGCGATACCTTCCTTACCGCCGCCGAAACCTGGGGTCTTAAAGGCATTCCCGCAAAACCGGAGGCTTGGTTGTATACCGTCGCGTCAAATAAAGCCGTGGACTTCCTTCGGAAAAAGGCCCGGCAGGAGCGCCGCCTGTCCGACGCCGCACCCGAAGTCGAGGAGGGCTACCCGGCACTCGACCTTTCCCTGCAAAACATCCGTGACAGCCAGCTTCAGATGATGTTCGCCATCTGCCAGCCGCTCATCCCCCCCGCCGCCCAGGTCGCTCTCGCATTGCGTATCCTTTGCGGTTTTGGCATCGACGAGATCGCCGGCGCCTTTCTGACCAACCGTGACACCATCGTCAAACGGCTCCAGCGCGCCAAGGACAAGCTTCGCCATCACCAGGTCAAAATCGAATTTCCTCCCGACCCCGTCGCACGGCTCTCGTCCGTGTCGTCTACCCTTTACCTGCTTTTCAACGAAGGCTATTATTCCCGGCACAACGACCTCGCCGTCCGTCGCGACCTATGTCTGGAAGCCATGCGGCTTACGCTGCTGCTCACCGAACACCCCGACACCGACCTACCGGACGTCAACGCCCTTCTGGCCCTGATGTGTTTCCACGCCTCCCGCCTCGATGCCCGCATCGGCACACGTGGAGAGGTCATCCGGTACGACGAGCAAGACCCCGGACAATGGAACGCTGAACTCATCGACAAGGGACATTTTTATTTCAACCGCTCCGCAAAAGGAACGGAGGCGGGCCAATACCACCTTGAAGCTGCCATAGCCTACTGGCATACCCACAAAGAAGACACCACACAAAAATGGGACAACATCCTTGGCCTCTATAACCGGCTCCTGCTAGAGCGCTACTCACCGGTCGCCGCGCTTAACCGGGCCTACGCGATGTCAAAGCTCTATGGAAACAAGGCCGGTCTCCTCGAGGCCCAAAAGCTCAAATTGGACGGTTATGGCCCCTATCATCACCTAATCGGTTATCTCTGCATAGGCGACGACGACGACAGGGCCATTCATCATCTTACCCAAGCCCTCCACCTCTCGGGCTCCGAGTCCGACCGCGAAAACATCCGCCGCGACCTTGCCCGTACCGGGCAATAAAAAATTTTGATAAGTCAAATCTTTCCGTAAGTTTGTACTTACCGTAAGCAACCACTTACTATAAGTATGTCCAAAACATCCAGTCACGCCGCCGCCTTTAACGCGCTGGGCGACCCAACGCGCCGCTCCATCTTCGAGAAGCTGGCCAATGGTCCGCTCTCCGTCGTCCATATCGCCGACGGCCTGCCCATCAGCCGGCCGGCCGTCTCGCAGCACCTTAAAGTGTTACGCGAAGCCAAGCTTATTACCATGGAGCAAAGCGGCACCCGGAGCATGTACCGCATCGACCGGGACGGCGTGCGTTCCCTCCGCGACTACCTGGACAAATTCTGGGACCAGGCGCTGCTGAACTTCAAAGAATTGGCGGAACAAGCCGAAAAACAAAAAAAGAAATAACATGGACCCGATCAAAAAAGAGGTCGTCGTCGAAGCCTCACAGGAAACCTCCTTCAAAGTGTTTACCGAGAAAATCGACTTGTGGTGGCCAAAAGAGTACCACGTCGGAAAGACCCCGTTAATAGAAACTATCCTGGAGCCCAAACCCTCCGGCCGCTGGTATAGCACCCATGAAGACGGCAGCGAGGCTATGGTTGGTCACATCCTCGAGTGGCAACCCTTCGACCGCCTTCTCCTGGCCTGGCAGGTCACCGGCAACTTTGTTTACGACCCTCAGCTCATCAGCGAGATCGAGGTCATCTTCATCGCCGAAGGTCCCACGCGCACCCGTATTAAAATGGAACACCGCGACCTCGATAAGCTCCAGGGCGGCGTCAAGGTCATCGAGGAAATGGATAACGGCTGGGGATACATTTTGGGTCGCTATCAAAACCTCGTCAACCAAACCGTCACCGCATGACCGGTAAATTATTGCTCCGCATCTCCTCCGCCCTGCTGTTCGTGCACCTGATAGGCCACTCCTTTGGCAATGCCGGTTGGAAAAAAGCTACCGACCCGGTCAAAATGCAGGTCATCCACCTGATGACTGGACCAAAATTCCCCTTCATGGGCGTCGACCGGTCCATGGGTGAGTATTACGAGGGGTATGGATATATCACCAGCGCCGCCCTGGTCCTCATGATCGTCCTGTTATGGCTGGCCTCCAACCACATGGCCACGCGCAACGTTTTCGCCCGGCAGGCCGGCGTCACCATCGGCACCCTGCTGGTCGTCATCGCCCTGCTAGAGTTCGTTTATTTCTTCCCATTCGCCGCCATCATCAGCCTGTTTGCCGGGCTGCTGGCCATCGGCGCCTGGTTTCTTTCAAAAACACAGCAGGCATCTATTTCTTCGCCGGCGCCAGCGCCACCGCCGCCTCCGTCGTCAGCAACCGGAAGGTAAAACTCTCCTGGAGGTACAGCCTGACGGTGGTTTCAGAATGACTTAGATAGCCGATGGACAGGTCCTGACCTAGATCGAGCTCAAAATCCCCCCCGCGGGTGGTCAGCACGAAGCCACCAGTGATGGCCGGGGCCCAGATGATGTCCCCGTCGATGAGCCGGTGGATATGTTGCAAAACGGGGTATCCTTCGTCGCTGCCGCCGCTAACGGCGGTAAATGGCTCGGAGCCGAGCACGAGCGCGTAGGGGCCGTTGCACCCGGCGAGCTTCAACTGGCTCACCGCCTGCGCGACGATGTCGGGGTAGCCCCGGACATTGGACGGAAGCGTCAATACCGGGTTGCTGTTGCCCTGCCGTATACCTTGTATGCCCGCCGCGTCGTATCCTTCGAAAACGGAGTTGTCTTCCGCGAAGGCTATTTTTCGCGCGGCATCCTTCACCGCCGACCAGTCCGAATCCGTTGCACCGCGTTCGACATCGTCGATCGCCTGGCGTGTGAGCTCAAAGGGGACCCGGAGCTCCACGAGCGCCTTTACCTCACGCCGCACCGCCTGGATACCGTCACCGGGCGCGGGAATCCCTTGGGTATGCCCCGTGCCGACCGCGGAGAAGTCGACACCCTTTGGGCCTTCCACATCCACTACGCGCCGCGCGGCGAGGTGCCGCTGGAGGGTGCGCCGCGCTTCTTCTTCGATTTCCACCCAAGCCGCCTCTGAGACAGGGGCGAGCTCCCGATAAAGGTTATTCATATCCTGGTTATTTTTTTAGTGATCCGATAGACAATGAGCCGTCATCCGAAGAGGCTCGCGGCCCGGCTGCGACTTCAGGAGCGGGGGCTCCCGATGCGGCTTCCGGGGCCGGCGCTCCGTCGGCGATACTCTTCAATAACGTCGCCGAAGGCACAAAAAACAGCGTCCCCGTCTTAGGCGTGCTGAAATCCAGCAACCTGTCGTAATTCCCTACCGGCGAACCGATAAACATATTATCCAGCATCTTTTTTACCGTGCTGAACGTACTCGCATAAGCGATGAAATATGTCCCCATTTCATTGGTCGACATATTGCCAAAAGGCTGGTTGTCCCGTACGATCTTGAGGTCGTCGCCGACATTGGCCAAAGCGCTATGGGAATTGGAAGGCTTTTCTTCATCGGACATTTCGATGTCATCCTCTTTAGACCTCCCGAATACCTTTTCCTGCTCCCCGACCGGCAGCGCCTTGAACGCCTTCAGGTCATGGATATATTTTTGAACGAACAGATAGCTCCCTCCTTTGTAGGCGGGGTCGTCATCCCCAATCAACCCGAAAAAGGCGCGTTTTTCGCCCTGGGGATTTTCGGTGCCGTCGACAAATCCTAAAATGGACCGGCCGTCCTTGTATCGGAACCCGTGCACCTCTTCCACGCTGACCGCGACCGGTTCCAGGAATTGGGCCAGGGCAGCCGCCATATCGTAGCAAATACTGCGGTCGGCCCCGCGGATGTGAAAATGGAGGTCGCCCCGGGTAGCCACCGCGGTGTGCTTCGCACCGACGATGGATTCGAAATTCACCAGCTCCTTTGGAAGGGGTTTCGGAAGACCGAGCCTGAGCCAGGCATCATGGCCAACCCCCAGCACACAAGTAGCCCCGGAGTCGGGAAACCTCGTCGCGCCGGAATTATTAAGGTTGATCACCAGTGCGCAGATCCGCTGAAAGACGGCCCCGACCTCGAGGTCTTTCTTAAAATTCCAGACCAGGAAGATGGTATTTTCACCCACATAATCCAGCACGTTTTGCGGCTCAATGTTCATATCCCTGCGAATCTAAGACTTCTTTTCTATTCTATAACTTACCTCCTCCGCGTTCTCGCCAGGTACCCGCGGGCAAACCGGCGCGTCAGCAACAACCCAAAAAGGAACCCGCCTATGTGCGCCGCATAGGCGACGTCGCCCGCCTTCTGACCGCCCAGCATTCCAAGGCCGTCGATCACCTGGAAAAGGAACCATACCCCCACCGCCACGAACGCCGGGACGGGGACGACAAAAAGGAATATCCACAGATACACCCGTTTCCCCGGGAACAACATCATATAAGCGGCCAGCACCGCCGAAATGGCGCCCGATGCCCCCAGACTGGGAATCAGCAAATCCTGTCCCAGGAAAAACGTCGCCACCACATGACTCAGCCCCGCCAGCATGCCGCACAACAGATAAAAGAAGAGATACTTCAGATGTCCCATCGCGTCTTCTACGTTGTCGCCAAAAATGTATAAAAACAACATGTTCCCGGCGATGTGCGAAATCCCCCCGTGCAAAAACATGGAAGTGAACAGCGTCAGAAAGACCGGGATGGGCGTAACGCCCAACCCCGGCAGCAGCATCTGCTTCCCCGAATAAGGGTCTATAACGGTTTTCGCCGGCGTAACGATGTCGTGCCCCGTCAGGATTTCGCCCGGAACGGTGGCGTAAGAATACGTGAGCGCCAGGTTCTGCCCCCATCTCTGCCAGTAAATAAAAACAAAGATGTTCAGCGCAATCAAAAAGTAGTTTATGATAGGGAAGGTTTTCCTGTCCCGGTTGTCGTCGCCGATGGGTAAGACCATTTTGAGGGGGTTGTGCTCTCTAAGATATCCATTTTT
>NZ_DATJIY010000159.1:0-46766 GCF_035492835.1 Dinghuibacter sp. | reverse complement strand
AGCGACGCCAGCCCGGAGGTAACCTGGACGATGCGCGGCTCCGGCGATTGCCGCAACAGGTCTAAAAAAGCCAGCGTCGTCTCGATGACCCCGAAAAAGTTGGTATCGAACACCGTCCGGATCGTCGCCACCGGCGTTGCGTCCGGAGGTTGAGGAAAACCGCCGCTGATGCCAGCGTTATTGATCAATACGTCCAGGCTGTCGACCTGCGCACGCGCCGCGGCGATGGAGGCCGGATCGGCGGTATCGATCTGCAAGGCCTCGACGTTGGAAAGACCTTCTGCCGCCGCACGACCTTTGGAGAGGTCCCTGCAACCCAGGTAAACGAAATAGCCAAGCCCGGATAACTGCCGGGCCACCTCAAGACCGATACTCCGGTTGGCGCCTGTCACTAAAGCTTTTTTCATGCGTACATTGTTTGTACCGCAAAGCTACGCGGCTGGCCTGCCAAGGCATGGACGAACGGAAGGATTCAATGGTACATTTCCCGGATAGTAGCGCGATAGATCGCGGGCGTCTGTCCCGTGAGCCGTTTAAAAAACCGGTTGAAATAGGAGGCGTCCTCGAATCCCAGCTCGAAGGCGATTTCCTTGACCGCCCTCTCAGAATGAAAAAGCAGCCGGCGGGCCTCCATGACAAGGCGTTCGTGGATATGGGTAATCGCGGGTTTCCCGCTTTGCTCCCGGACCACGTCGCCCAGGTGCCCCGCCGAGATGTGCAGCAGCTCGGCATATGCCGCTACTTCGTGTCGTTCGATATAATGCTGGTCGATACAGGCCAGAAAACGTTTAAGAAGTAACCGTTCGGAGGACGGCTCCAAAGAGCTGAACTGCTCTGTATACAAACGGCTGAGGAAGATGAGGAGCACCCTGACATAGGCGGACAACATGCCTTGCTGCCAGGATTGCCTGGACCGGTACTCCGCGATGATCTTGTCGGTGATGTCTTCCATAAACGCCACGTCCCCGTCGGACAACCGCAGCTCGTGTCCGTTGTGCGGATTCCGGATCAACGGCAGACCCCGAAGGAATCCGTTTTCCTCGAGGGAAAGAAAATCCTCGCTGAAACCGATCACGGTGCCCGTCATTGGCTTTGCCTCTTCCTTCAGGTGGACTTGTTGGGGGATCGTAAAATACACCCTGTTGGGCAGGAGCTCATAGGGCACCATGTCAACCCAGTGCCGGCTACAACCCTCGCGTACCAGGGCCAGGAAGTAATAATCCTTCCGGTGGGGGGCCAGGAATTCCTTCTGCAGGTAATGTACCACGCGGTCGACCCGATTAACCCTGAACCATGGGTTACGCGCTTCGGGGTCGGGCCGAAACGACACCGTGGGAATATGGATGTCCTTGACCAACATGCCCCAAAGCTACGCCATCGCTTCCAATACCCCCGCCAGCGGACAACGCCCATCCGCCCCATGGGCCACGATCTCCTGGAGCCGTCCCCTGGCTTCCTGCAGCGCCCCGATCTGCCGGTCGATCCGCTCGATCTTGCGCTGGACGAAGCGGATACCGCGCTCGGGCTCGAGCACCCCCTCCTCGAACAGCACGATCATGCCCAGGGTCTCCTGGAGGGTGAAGCCATAGCGTTTGATCTCCCGGATCGCCACCAGGCGGCGGAGTACCGACTCCGGGTAGTCCTTGGACGAGGTCCGGTGCAGCCGGCAATCCCGGAGCTGGATCAGCCCCATTTTTTCGTAATAACGGATCGTGTCCCGGCTAAAACCCGACCGGCGGGAAAGTTCGCCTATCCGCATAAAAAAAACGCAACGTTTTGACGCCTGTGGACCATACTCCAGGGCGTATGTTTGCGCCGGTCACAATATACTTCATAATGGAAAAACAGCCCTTTTCACACTATTGGGTGCGCTTTAACGACTGCGACCCCTTCGGACACCTGAACAACGCCCGCTACCTGGACTATTGTCTCGACGCCCGCGAAGACCACCTCCGCGAACACTATGGGGTGGATTTGAAAGAATGGGCGACGCGGGGTATCGGTTTTGTCGTCAACCGGCACGAAATCCGTTACCTCCGGCCCGCCAATTATAACGAACGCGTGTGCGTTCAGTCCATGGTCATCGGCCTGGCGGATACCTGGCTGACGGTGGAGATGTCGCTGTGGGACGACGCCCACCGGCAGCTCAAGGCGTTGCTCTGGACCAATTTTACCCGCATCGACGCCAGGACCGGGAAGAAACAGGCGCACGACCCGGAATTCCTGGAGCGGTTCGGCCCCCTCGTCATGACCGTCGAAGCGGACCAGGACGCACGGATCGCCGCCCTCAAACCGAGCTGAAGCCTGCGCAAAAATGGCTATATTTACTGGTCATGAGCACCACCGGTTTCATCGTCGTCCTCATCATCGTCGCCAACATCCTCGTATCGTACCGGGGCTTCAAAAGCTCGTTGTTCTTCGAGCAATATTGTTTCCGGGTGGATGCCATTTTCGTGCACAAAGACTACAAGCGGCTGGTCACCTCCGGTTTTTTGCACATCGACTGGAGCCATTTGATCCTGAACATGGTCAGCCTGTTTATGTTCAGCGGCGCCGTGACGCAGACGCTCGGCCCCCTCGAGTTCCTGCTCGTTTATTTTGTCAGCCTGGTCGGCGGGAATCTGCTGGCCTTGCTCATTCACCGGAACCACGGCGATTACAGCGCGGTAGGCGCGTCGGGGGCCGTATGCGGGGTAATGTTCGCCTCCATCGCCCTCAACCCCGGGATGGTTATAGGCTTCCTGTTACCGATCCCCGGTTTTTTGTACGCCATCTTCTTCGTGTTGTACTCCATGTACGGGATCCGGTCCCGGCGGGACAACATCGGTCACGAAGCGCACCTGGGAGGCGCCCTGATCGGCATGGCGGCCGCGATCGCCCTGCGACCCGGGGTGCTCCAGTACAACTATATCACCGTATTGCTGATCACCGTCCCGTCCGTCGTTTTTATCTACTTCATCGTCACCCGCCCCCACCTGCTGTACGTCGATAATTTTTTTTACAAAACCCACAGGGACCAATATACGATCGACCACAAGTATAACGCGGACCGGTACATCGCGCAGCAGGAGATCGACCGCATCCTCGACAAGATCGCCAAACGCGGGATGAAGAGCCTCAACAGCAAAGAGCGCGAGACGCTGAAGATTTATTCCAAAAAAGTGCGATAACATGGACGTAGACGCAGTCGTCGTCGGCTCCGGCCCCAATGGTCTCGCGGCGGCCATCACCCTGCAGCAGGCCGGTTGCCAGGTGCTGGTCCTCGAAGCCAAACACACCATCGGCGGCGGTCTCCGCACCGAAGCCCTGACCCTCCCCGGTTTCCAGCATGACGTGTGCTCCGCCATACTCCCGATGGCCGTTGGCTCGCCCTTCTTCCAAACGCTGCCGCTGGACAAGTATGGTGTTGAATTCCTCTACCCCCCTATAAACGCCGCCCACCCGCTCGATAACGGCAGCGCCGCGGCGCTGTTCTCATCCATCGAACAGACCGTAGAGACGCTCGGCTCGGACGCCAGTGCCTACCGGAGGCTTTTCGACCCGTTGGTAAAGCACTGGCCACACCTCGTAAAGGACGCCCTGGGCCCGCTTCGCATCCCGCACCACCCGCTGGAAATGGCCCGGTTCGGCTTGGACGCGCTCGCCCCCGCGCTCACCGTAGCCAGGCGCTTCCATACCCCGGAAGCCAGGGCCCTTTGGGCGGGGATGGCCGCGCATTCCATCGTCCCGTTATCGTACTGGGGGACCTCCGCCATCGGGCTGGTGCTGACCACCATCGGGCACACGACGGGCTGGCCGATGGCAAAGGGCGGCGCCGTTGCCATCGCCCGGGCCATGGCCGCGTATTTCGAATCCCTGGGCGGAAAGATCGAAACAAACACCCCGGTAAACACGCTCTCCCAGTTACCGGAAACCCGCGCCGTCCTGTTCGACCTGACGCCCCGCCAGGTCCTGGCCATCGCGGGCGAAAAGTTTTCTCCGCATTATCAAAACCAGCTCAAACGCTTCCGATACGGCCCCGGCGTCTTTAAGATCGACTGGGCCCTGGATGGTCCCATCCCCTTTACGAACGAGCACTGCCGCAGGGCCGGTACCGTCCACATCGGGGGGACCCTGGAAGAGATCGCCCACGGCGAACGGGAAACCTGGGCCGGGCGTCACGTCGACAACCCCTTTGTCCTGCTGGCGCAGCAAAGCCTTTTTGATCCTACCCGCGCTCCCGAAGGAAAACACACCGCATGGGCCTACTGTCACGTCCCCAATGGTTCCACTCTCGACCGCACGGCTATCATAGAGCGCCAGGTCGAACGCTTCGCCCCCGGTTTCCACGACCGGATACTGTCCCGCCACGTCATGAACACGGCCCAGATGGAATCTTATAACGCCAATTATATCGGGGGGGACATCAATGGCGGCGCCATCGATATTCGTCAGCTGTTTGCCCGGCCCGCGCTTCGCTTCAGCCCCTACCGGACCTCCGCGCGCGGCCTTTATATCTGCTCCTCCTCCACGCCCCCGGGCGGGGGCGTCCACGGCCTCTGCGGCTATCACGCGGCACTCGTTGCCCTAAAGGATATAATGCGGCACAAACCGGCTTAGGTTGTCCGTTACCAGTCCCCCGGATTCCCTAATCCCGATCCCCGCGGGTTCCTGCCCGATCACCCAGCTCCCGATGACCGGGTACCCGCCCTCGAAGGACGGCAGCTCGAACAAAGCCTGGTAGATATAGCCTTCTTCCCCGTATTCCCCGTCCGTCCGTGCCAGCAAATCGCCCGAGCGCACCAGCTCGATGTTGGCGCCTTCGCGGGATAAGAGCGGTTTGCGCGCATAGCTCCGCAGCGGTCCGGGTTCGAAGAAGGCGGGCAGCAGCAGGGGATGGTCCGGGAACAGCTGCCAAAGGATGGGCAGGATCGCCTTGTTGGAGAGGATCATTTTCCACGCGGGCTCGATGACCTTGACCGGCGACCCCGCGCCGCCGCGGAAGGGCTCCCGCGCTGCCATGAGGTGCTCGCCAAAGGGCTCCCGCGACAGCCATTCCCAGGGATACAGCTTGAAAAGGTTTTGGATGGGTTCGTTGTCCAGGTCCACCAGCGCGCGTCCGTCCCAGCCGATGTCGTCCATGAACAAATGCCGGGTGGGTAAGCCCGCCTGTATGGCGCAGTCCCGGAGGTATTCGCAGTTGGTGAGGTCTTCCAGGGAGTCGCTGACGCAGGCAAAATGGAGCAACCCCGGGTTGAGGTACGGCCGGAGCCCCGACCAGCAGTCGATGAGCTTTTCGTGTATGCTGTTGAACTGGTCCCTGGAAGGGAAAACGTCCTGTAGCCAGAACCACTGTACGATCCCCGCCTCAAAAAGGCTGGTGGGGGTATCCGCGTTGAACTCGAGCAATTTGACCTGGCCGTCGCGGAAACACAGGTCGAAACGCCCGTAGATCGAAGGCGCATCCCCCTCCCAACCGTCGATGACGTACGGAATAACGGGCGCGGGTATGTGGAAAAGGTCGAACAAACGCTGGTCGATGACATAGTCCACCGCTTTCAGACACATGTCCCAAAGACTGGACGTGGCCTGCTCGATCGTCAGGACCTCGTCCATGCCGAAGGCGTAGCAGGCGCTTTCGTCCCAGTACGCGGCCTCGGTGGTGTGAAAGCCGAACCCCAGCCTTTCTACCGTCTCTTGCCAGTGGTTGCGGGGTTGGAGGGTTTGACGGATCATGGGATTCAGGATGCGATGGTCACCGTTTTGGCCGACAGGCCGAAGCCGCCCCGGACCACCGTGGGAGCCGTGACTACGCCCCCGCCGGCCCAGCCGCCCGGATGCAGCCTCGGCGCCCAGGCCGGGTGGGTGTATACGGGCCGGTAGTAAAAACCTACGTTCCACGAGGGCTCGTAGGACAGCTCGTAGTAGGGCTGTACCGCGGGCGCCGGGTTGTCCTCCCAGTCCACGGGCGTCCGGGATAAGCTGGTGTCCGCCAGACAGCTTTGCACCGGCTCGTTGGGGATAACGACCCGGCTGCACGAGCTGAGCGCTGCCGTGATCAGGACCAGCTGGATGTGTTTCGTTTTTTTCATGAGCCGCAGGTTTTTTTATCTCGTACCCATTTTATCTTGTCCCCACGGAAAGATCGACCGTGAAAGCGTTCCCGCCCATATCCGTCCCTCCATGGTTGTCGTAGTTGATGATGTGGTATTTCACCGCCAGGCCGATGTTCAGCTTGGGCCGCAAAAAATATTTGAACCGGACGCCGTTGTTGAAATCGAAAGACCCTTCGTTGAACGAGCCCCAATGGCGCTCGCCTTCGTCGTTGCTCCCCAACCCGTTGGCGATGCTGAAGTAGTCATAGGCAATGGCGGAAACGACCCCGAATTCATATCGTTTGCGGTGGATGAGGTACCGGGTATAATCGAGCCCGATATAACCGCCGTCATAATAGGTGCTGGTGTACGACGTATCGTTCCGGCTGAAGGTATACGGCTTCACGCTGTTCCCCGGCAACCGGAAGGCCCAGACGATGTCATATTCGTTCCGGTAGTTCCTGCCCCCCACATATATGCCGATACTGGGGTGCGATCCCAGCGTGCCCGCCAGGTTACCCGTGGGCAACCACCACCCCGAGATGAACCCGACTGTCGTGCCCCCTTGTCCCCTTTGCGCCGTGAAGTAGTCTTCATAACTCTGGTGGATGGTGCGTTGCAGCGAATAAAGCTCCGTATACGACGCCCCCGCTTCCTTTAGCGTGGTCCTCGGGTAGACGATTTCACCCGCGTAAACTTTGCACAGGAAGCCCTCCGTGGGCGACAACATGGCCCGTTGCTCCAGCATGCGCGCCCAGGACTCGATCCACAGGATCAACGCCCGCGCGTCCGGCGTCGCGTCATACCGGACCCGGTTGGAAATCTTCAGGTAGTAGCGGAACGGCCCATTCACCGTCTTTGCTTCAACCGCATACTGATCCAGCAACGCCGCGTAGTCCCCCGGGAACGACAGGACCGAAAACTTGCGCTGGTCGATGGCCGCCAGCGTACTGATGGCAAAAATGAATTCCTCGTTGGGGATCGCCGCCACCCGCCAGTGGTCCAGGTAATTTTGCACCTGGCCCCATTCCTTCTCGAGAACGAGCTCCGGCAGGAGACAGGGCGCGCCTTGTATCAAGCGTATCTTTGACTTATAATCGAGGTTTATGATGCGGAGCGAGTCCGATTGCTGGCCCCGGGCCGTCAGACCCAGCAGCAACAACACGAGGGTCGCTGGCATCAGCGTCGCGTGTGCGGAAAGCGACGCCTTTTTGTGGTCGGGCAATGCCCGGTGATGAGCAGGCAAAGGTAGCATATCGCAGTGGCTCCAGGCAGGATGTGGTGTCTGGGGTTAACGATATAAATGTAGTGAGCAGAGTTGTTAAGTTTCTTGTAATTAAGGAAATTTAACAGGTAATACCTTTTATGGCTCAAACAAAATGGTTCGAGCGCCGTTTCGACTTCGGCGGCGCACAGAATATATTCCCCTCCGTCCTCGAACGGTTGAAAGGAACGCCCGCCCGTCTTGAGGAAAAGATGCGCTCCATCGATCCGTCGATCCTGACGTCCCGTATCGGCGACACCTGGTCCATCCAGGAGAACATCGGTCACCTAAGCGACCTGGAGACGCTTTGGCAACAGCGGTTTGACGACATCCGTTCGGGCCGCCCGGAGCTCAGTCCAACCGACCTGCAAAATCGCCGCACGACCGAAGCCGGTCACGATGCGACGCCGCTCCCGGAACTGCTCGAACGCTTCCGCCGCCTGCGCGCGCAAACGGTCTCGATGCTCGAGGGGATAGACGAAGCGTTGGTGTTCCGTTCCGCCATTCATCCACGGCTAAAGACACCCATGCGCACGCAGGACCTCTTCGTGTTCGTAGCGGACCACGACGACCATCACCTGGCCCGGATCACCGAGCTGGCGCGGCTCCATCGTCGTGCTGACGAGGCTCCATCGTCGTATTAACACGGCTCCTTAAAAAGCCTTGAAGCCCCGCTCGGAAATATCCTTGTACAGCAGATCGGTGTGCATCCACGACTGGCTCTTCGCCTTGGGCGGCGTTCCGCTGAACGACCCCGTCGCCCAGGCAAAATACAGGACCAGCAGCAGGAAGACGATCCCCGCGTTGACTTCGCTCATGCGCAGGTTCCGCCAGGGCTTTTTGGGGTATACCAGGAGGCCGTTGACAAGGCTTCCCAGCCCCAGTCCCAGCAGGGCGACCAGCAAGGCATACAAAACCGCCAGGGGTGTAAAAGTCAACCAATTGGTTTGGGAAAGACGACTCAGATCGGGGACATTGATGGCGACTAGCACGCCGAAAACCAGCAGCAAGTTGCCCAGAGTAGACAACAACATGATGTTGAACGTTTTCATTCGGATCGGATTTGGTGTGTTATCGATAAGGTGTCCTTAAAGATAACATTTTTTTATTATCCATCCAAAACCATGCCTAACTCATTGCTTCGCAAATACTTTCCCCATCGCACCCGCGTCATCCACCATCGGATTGGCGCGCCAGTACTCCCCGCCCGCAAACCGTATCACGTAATCGGACCTGAACAAGGTACTCGCCCGGTAATAATCGGTAGAGATGATTTGGGCTCCGGACGAACAAGCCGCGTGAAACCGATTCATATCATTGCGCCGCGCTTCGGTCGTGCCCTCGTCCGCGCGTGTGCGTACTATATATCCTTGCCGGACGAGGTCGCGGATACGTCCCTGGTATTTAATGGGGTCGTTGATGATCATGAAAGCCGCTTCGGGCGTGCCGGGGAGCGCGTTGACAAAAAACACGCGGTTGCGTAAGGAAGGGTGACCCGCAATATATGCGTCGCGTTTCCGACCTTTTTCATCGAGGATAAAGACGAACTTGCCGCGCGACGCCGTCACGGAGGGCCAGCGGCCGTCGAGGACCGCACGCTCCAGGGTGGGGGCGGAGCCGCGCACCTCGTCAGGGGTGAGGAGCTTGTCGGCGCCCAGGCCTTCGATCAGCGCCTTATCGAGCCGGTCGAAGACGTCACCGGTAAACTTTTCCGGGCGGGTCAGACCGGGGATGCGGTCGTCCTTGGCGTTGACCGTGATAAATACTGGCGGGTGTCCCTTGTGCGCGTCGGACCAGGCCTTCAATTCCCGCAGGGCACCGGTCAATGTGAGACAGCTGCTACGGAAGTCGACGTCCTGGATGTGCATGATCTTGAAGCCGGGCTGTATCATTTCTCCTTTCGGGTCATAAGGGAAGTCGTGCGCGGCCTTTCCCTCCCAGGACAAACCCTTCGGGTGCGCGTATTTGCCCCCGTGCTCGTCGGCATAAACGTCGATTTCCAGGTTGCAGAGCCCCATCGACAGCTGCTCGGAAAGCGTTAGATGTGTATAGTCCAGGGAGTTAGCAATGGACTGGTCCATGAACCGAATGATGTTGAAGAGCGGCGGGTCGATGGCTTCCTTATAGCTGTTGTGAGAGCCGATGACCTGGATCATATTGAGGGGTAGGTCATCCATGGAGTGTTTCTCCTTCGCCGAAGATAATAAAACCAATAGAATAACGGGAAGAGCAAGGCGGATCCCGGCTGGCTTCATGATAGTAGGGGTTGGTTCCACAAATATTATCAAGTGTTGTGAACTCATGATAAATACATGGTTACATAATTGTTAAGGTGGTGTCCGAACAGACCCTATCCTATAAATCTGTACATTGCCTGTATGAAAACTGCAGCCCACCTCCTGTGCCTCGCCTTGCTATCCTCCTGCCTCCTCAAGCCAAAACTTACCGGCAAGGTCTGGAACCTCGTAGATGTCACTTCCCCGTCAGGGCCTCATTTCGACACGACCTATCTTGGTTCTTTTATCCGTTTCTATGACAACGGTACTTATACCGGGAAGCTCGACAGGCGTTTTGGGGCCGGTCGATGGGCCCTGAACGGAAATATACTGACGCTGCATCGATGGGAAAACGACGCGCAGGTATACAAAGTGACATCGTTGGGGCCCGGCGAGCTGGTCATACACCCGGACGATCCCAGGACGGCTGTGGACTTCCGATTCGAACCCGGGCCAGCCAGGGAAGATTCGTTAACCGATCCCTTCAGCCTGGTCAACAACAAATGGGAAATCCCGGCCCTTCACCCGGAGCCGGACTCCGCCATCCTGGCTCGCGTCCGCGGCCACCTGCGGTGCGAGCTTTTGTATATCGAGCTGGCGATCGATAGTAAAGCAGAGTCCGTCTCCACCACCGAATTCATCTCCCCGCTCGGATTTTATGGCAACGGCATAACCCTGAAACCCGAAGCCAGGGTCCCCGACGGCTGGACACGCCTGTTCTACGACAGCGCCGGTGCTCACCGGGGTTACGAGGCGCTGCGGAATGCTTTCCGCGCGAACATCGCCGTGCCGAACACGCAAAATACCTTTCTGCTGTACAAGGGAATTCTGTCGCAGCTGTATGACAATGTCCACCTGGACACCAGCGCCATCATAATTAATGCGGTCGCGCCGCGCTGATCCGGTGTCGCGCGCCAGCCACCGCCGGCTTGGTACGCCCTACGGCTTCCACGCCGTGATCTTGATCTGCACCCTGCGGTTCATCTTCCGCTCTTCCTCCGACGCCTCCGCGGGGAAGAGCTTCTGGCTGGCCTGGAATCCCCGGTAGCGCATCCGCGCGGTATCGACACCCTCTCCCCTTAGGTAGTCATAGATGAATTTCGCCCGGGCCGTGGACAGGTTGATGACGTGCGTATCCAGGTCGAGGGCGTCCACGCTGTCGGGGAGGCAACAGACGAACCCCTGGATTTCGATGGAGAGCCCGGAGTGCGTGTTCATAAAACGCAGCAGCTCCCGCAAGGCCTTATAGGAAGATTCCTCGGGATAGTGGTGCCCGCCGTAGAAGTTGACCTGCCGGAGGATGATGCGGGACCCCAGGATATGGCTCGTGTCCTTTAAAACCTCCTCCAGGGTCATGGAGGGTGTCAGCTCGATCGTGGCGGGAGTATCGGTGGCGCCGGCAATAGGCAGCACCGTCCAGCTGATGCTGACGCGCCGGTTGACCGCCCGCTTTTCCGGCGTCCCGTTGTCGTTGACCGGCGCCCGTTTGCCATACACTTCGACACGGACCAGGCTGTCCGGAAGCCCCGCCGCCAATAACCGCCCGCGTACCGCGGCGACCCGCGCCGCCGCCAGGCTGTCGTTGTATGGGTTGCTGCCAATGCTGTCACAATATCCCGCCAGCACATAGCGCACGTGCATCCGGCCCAGGGAATCCACCCGCGCCGTATCCGACAGCATTGCGCTGTTGAATGGGAAAAACACGACCAGGCTGTCCTGCGCCCTGGCAAAAAGACAACAGAGCAGCAGACTACCCAATGCAAGCAACCGTTTTACCGATAGTATCCCCACAATAACGATGATAAGCGGCGGGTCAGCGTCCAGGCTTCGTTGTCGGGTGTCCAGCGCGTATCCGCATTGTTCTTGGTAAATATGGCAAAGAAATAAGGATGGCGGCCGTCATTCACATACGCCACCTCGTTCCGGTTGGCATCCAGGGCGCCGTTCTTATCCGCGACAAATACGCCCGCCGGTATCTGCGACAAGGCGATCTCGTCCCAATATTGCCGCCCCAGCAGACGCAGCATCCGGGCGCTGGCGTCCGCCCCCAATACCTGGCCGCGGACGATCTGGTCGAAGATATGTACGATTTCCCGCGGCGTCGTCTGCCCCCAGCCATACCGCGCCCGTTCCGCCTCCCGGCCGGGCGCATGGCTGTTGTCGCGGGTTTGAGTGAAGCCGAGGCTGTCGAGGACCCGGTTGATTTGTCCGCCTCCACCCGCCAGCCCCTGCAGCCAAAGGCTCGCGCAGTTGTCGCTGATCGTGAGCATCAGCATCATCAGCTTGCTGAGCTCGATGGTGCTGCCCGGTTTGAAATTGGAGAGGATGTCGTCTCCTTCCTTGAGATAGAGGGAATCGGTGTACGTGCACCGCTGGTGATAGTCGAGCGCGCCCGCCCGTATCCTGTCCATGATCCCGATCAGGATCCCGACTTTGACGATACTCGCGGTAGGGAATACCGTATCCGCCCCCAGCGCCGCAAAGCGGTTGCCCACCGGGTCGTATACATAGATACCCACGTCACCATGAAAACCCCGGACCAGCGTGTCCAACCGCCGTTGCAGCCGTCGGTCCGGCCGCGGGTCGGGCCGCTGGGCGCTCAACTCCTGGCCGTGAAGCCCCGTGGCGGTGAAAGCAAGGAAAACACAAAGCCACAAACGCATGCGATCAAATTAAACAAAAATCCGGAACGTTCACCCCCGCCCACCCGTCGGCCACCCACATAATTCCGTCTTCCACCCCAATATCCCCCACCGGCCCCCGCGTGTTTGTACTTTGGTTGGAAATCACCGGCTTCAGCCCGGCAGGGTTACGGAAACGTCCGGCATCCGGGGCGTTCCAGGGTCACCTGGGCGCGCCGGACGGGACCGGACCCTGCCGGCGCTCAAGGCCCCACGAAGCGCTCAAGGCGCCACCGGCACGGCCTCCGTCGTCCGCAAACACCTATCAAAGAACGCCGTATAGTCCCCACCCGTAAGCTCGTTAAAACACCGCACCACGTCCTCCGTGGTCACCGACCCGTACCGGAACCGCGCCTGTATCCCCCGCAACGCCCCGAACCACACCGAATCGTTGCCCACCAGCCGCTGCAATGCAGAAAGCATCAAAACCCCTTTACTATACATATCCCCCAGATAAAAATAATTTACGCCGTACACCCCGATGATCGGCTCCCGGAGACCCGGCTTCTCATGCCGGATATACCGCGGGTTCCCGCGCCCAAACGCCTGATAAGACAGCTCCTCCGCATACGTCGCAAACGACTCATGTATCCACAGATCCGCGAAATCCGCACAGCTCACGCTATTCCCCCACCACTCGTGCGCGCTCTCGTGCCACATCGTCATCGTGGCTTCCGCCGTATCGTACGCGCCGCCGTCCAACGGCGTAATCGGACCCGGGGTAACCGCGCTCTGGTGTTCCATGGGATACGGCGCCTCCACCAGCTTAAAACCGTCCCGCGCAAAAGGGTAGGGGCCGAAATCCCGTTCGTAGAGCCGCATCATCGCCGGGACCCCCGCAAACAAAAGACGCGCTTTCGACAGACTGTACGGCATACAATAGTAGTCATAGCCCGAACTGTCCCTCCAATGCATATAGTCCCCGACGTAAAACGCTACGTCATAGTTTAGAATCGGGTGATGCACATACCAGACAAACCGCCGATGCCCGTCCGGCAATGAAGAAGAATCGACCAGCCGCCCGTTGGCAATCCCCGAAAGACCCGCCGGTACCGTGAGCGCGATCCGCATGCTGTCCGGCTTGTCCGACAAAAGGTCCTTCCCCGGCCACCAAAGACTGCCGCCCGAACCCTGGCAGACCGTTTCCGCCCAAGGTTTCCCCTGTGCGTCGTGAAACCAGATCACGCCGCCCTGCAACACCGACGGGTCGGGGAGAACCGGCGCGCCATGATAGGCGACCGTCAGTTCTCCCAAAAAACCATGCAAGACCCTGGAAGGAAAATGTACATAGACCGCATTGAGCTCCCGCGTGTACGACAACGAGACTCCGTTATACCGGATGCTGTCAATATGCAGGTTCGCATACAAATCGAGCTGCAGGCTGTCAAAATCCCGCACCGCCCGGAAGCGGATACGATTGCTCCCGCGCACCGTCCGCTCAAGCGGTGCCACCGCTACATCCAGGTCATAAAACAGTACATCATAACACGTCCGCGCCGGCAAGGCCGCCCCCTCCAGCGTATCCGCCCGGTCAAATCCCAGGTGCCGGTCGGCCGGATGCGTCCTCAGGACCAGGCGGGGACCCGAAGCCGCCCGCGGCAGGTAGACCTGTACCCCGGTCCTGTGGATCACCAGCCGCTGGACCACCCCATGACGATCGCGGTCGAACGCGTACGTATCGTCCAGCCGTTTGTCGAGCAGCTTGTACATAGACCCCGACAACAACCGGAGCGGGGTGGTATCCGCCAGCAACGGCGACCCATGGATCAAAATATGCAGCGACGGATCGATGTCCTGCCGGTACGAGCCAAGCAATGACGCCGATGGCGTATCCTTGATCCACGTAAACGTCCCCTCCTGATGCAACAGCAAGCGGCCGGCGCTGTCGAACCCGATCGTAATCACCGGCTTGACCCGGTCGAGGGTAAACCGCCCGGGCCCCACGGGCAACATCCGGATATTCCCGTAATGCCCCGTGACGAAATAGTACCCGTCGGTCCGTTGAATGATCTGGAAAAGCGTGGTATCCGCCGTGCCATAGTCGCCGGCAAATTGGGCCAGGGCTGCACAGGGCAGCAGGGCGAGAAAAAGGGATAGGTATTTCATACCCCAAAACAAGCCCCGGCCGCATAAAGGAACTATTCGATTCCGGATTTGACCATAAATTCCCTGGGGGTGACGCCACTTATCGCCTTGAATGCCCGTTGAAAGGTCGGCAGGGAGTTGAACCCCGACTCGTATGCGAGCCCGGCTATGGTCAGGTCCCGGGAGGCGCCGCCCCGCAGCCGCCCCTGTACTTCACGAACCCTGTACTCGTTGACATACTCGTTAAAGCTCTTCCCCAGGTGCTGGTTCAACACCGTCGACAGCGTTTTGGGCGCCACTCCGGCGGACGAAGCCAACAGGGAGAGGTTCAGGTCGGGGTTCCGGTAGAGTTTTTCTTCGGCCATCAGCCGCTCCAATACCTGTACGGTCGGCTGGACCAGGGACACGGGCAGCGGCGTGCCCGGCACCGGCAACGCCTGCGACAATAAATAGCCCTTGATCCCCAGCCAGTAGCTCAAAACGACCAGGGGAATATAGAGGGGATACCATCCCAAATGGTCGAGGAGCCAGTCCCCCGATCCCGGGAGCTCCTGTGGCACCAGGAAAACCAGCCAGATACACTGGAAGACCATAAAACCCCGCAGGAATTGCCGTATCCAACGCGCCGCTTCCGCCGCCGGTGCCTTCCGGAGCAGACGCCATGCCGCCCACACGTAGATCGTCACCGACAACCAACGGGGTATGTCCACATAGTCATTGTAATCGTCGATGAATACGCCCCAGCGCGCGTCGTTTGGCCGTTCCATCCCAAAAGCTACCAGCGCCAGGTACAAAAACACCGTCAACACCGGCACGAGGTCCAGCAAGACGGGCCAGAAATGTCGCCTGTCCTTCCGGGGAAGCTCAAACCGCGGGTCCAGACAGGATTTCACATAGAAATAGACCAGCGGCCCCACCGGCATGATGATAAAAAAGGGAACGAAGTTGGCGATCAGGATGGGGATCAGCCCCTGGTCCCACCATCCCTGCGCGTTCGAATACACCTTGAACGTCGCCAGCGAAATCAGCAGGATCAACACCCCCAGCAGCTTATTGGCCTGCCGGTGCCGTTTCGACCGGAAGAGCAGGACCGCAGCGATGACGCCCTGCATACAGCCCAATAAGAGGATCGTGCCCAGGAAAACCTTCATAGACCAAATCTAAGCAATCCGGCCGAGCGAAGGCCCGGGCGCAAACGCGGCACCGAATGCCCGGGCGCAACCCCCGGCGCCCCAAGCCCGTATCTACAATCGATGCTCCACCATAAAAAAATCGTCGTCGTCCTGCCCGCCTTCAACGCCGCCCGCACGTTGGAACGCACCTACCGGGAAATCCCCTTCGACATCGTCGACGACGTCATCCTGGTGGACGACGCCAGCCAGGACGAAACCCTGGCCATCGCCCACCGCCTGGGTATCCGGCACGTCGTCGTCCACGACCGCAACAAGGGCTACGGTGGTAACCAAAAGACGTGTTACCGGAGAGCCCTGGAACTGGACGCCGACATCGTCATTATGCTCCACCCCGACTATCAATACACGCCCAAGCTGATCCCTGCGATGGCTTCACTGATTGCGCAAAATATCTACCCTGTCGTCCTGGGTTCCCGCATCCTCGGTCGCGGCGCCATCAAGGGCGGCATGCCCCGGTATAAATACTTTTTCAACCGCGTCCTGACCCTCCTACAGAACATCCTCATGGGCCAGAAGCTGAGCGAATACCATACCGGCTACCGCGCCTTCGCCGGGCGTGTCCTGGCCGGCATCGGCCTCCAAAACAACAGCGACGACTTCGTCTTCGACAACGAGCTGTTGGCCCAGATCTGTATGCAGGGTTACGAAATAGCCGAGATCACCTGTCCGACCGCGTATTTCCCGGAAGCCAGCAGCATCCGTCTGAAGGCCAGTATACGGTATGGCCTCGGCGTCCTGCGCGTCGCGGCGGGTTACCGCCTCCACAAGTGGGGCCTGCGCCACAGCCGCCTATTTCACCGGCCTAATGAAGCGTATCCAGCAATAAGTACCGTTCCTCGTCCGGCAGCTGCTCCGATCTGGGATGGGCATCGATGACCATTAATTCCGGCTTCCCCATCTGCAAGCGCAACCACACCGGTAGCCCGGTGTCATTGGGATCGCACGTCTTTATAAAGTTGACAAAATAGGTCTGCATGACCTCGGACGCCTTATAGTCGTCCTGCGTCCAGTCGGACGTCTTTATCAACGGAAGGTTCCCGAGGCAATAAGGGATGTCCGACGCGTGCGGGGCGCCCATCGATTCACGCCCCGGGGGCTTTTGCGCAAAAAGATACCGGTAGGTCGATTTTCCCGTGGTCTTGGTATTCAAATTGAGCCACTTCCACGTCGCATACGCGATAAAACGGTCGGCAGCCAGGTCGGTGGCCGCTTGCCGGACACCTAAAGTGGCGGGATAGGCCTCCAAAATCAAGGGAGCCTTGTCGCCATATATTTTCTGCACGGCGGCCGTATAATTGTCCGCCGTCGGATCGGCGCCACCGAACACCCCGTGATAATCCGTCTCCGCCGAATTCCACCCTGCCAGCAGGTATACATCCATTTGTTTCCCGGTGGCAAACGTCTCGACCGGGGCTTCGGTCAGGAAATGACCATCCACGGTCACCCCGAAGTGCGTATGCGCGGCAGCGTCCAGCAGCGAAGCGGCCGGTATTCTCCGGAGCTCGTCCAGCGACGTCGCGCCCACCGATTCCATAAAGCGCTGACCGTTCGCCTCCGCGGCAGCCAGCGGCTGGGGCGACAGGTTCCCGAGCACGGACCCGCTTTCGCCGATGGCCGCGCGGAAAAGGCCGGCAGACAAGGGCGACGCCATCTGCGCGCACACCGACATGGACCCCGCTGATTCCCCCGCTATCGTCACCTTATCCGGGTCGCCCCCAAAGGCTGCGATATTTTTGCGCACCCACAACAGCGCCGCATGCTGGTCCATCAACCCGTAATTCCCGGACGCCCCCGACGGCAGTGCCATAAAACCAAAAACGCCCAGTCTATAATTGACGGTAACCGTTACAATCCCTTTGGTGGCCATGCTCTCTCCATCATACCGGGGCTCCGAGCCATCCCCCGCCGCAAAGCCCCCGCCATAGAAATACACGAGCACGGGCAGACGCGATCCGGAAGCCGGCGCCCAGACATTGAGGTAAAGACAATCTTCGCTCATTCCAAAGGACCGGAAGATCATGTCGCTATACACCCGCCGTTGCATCGCCTGCGGACCGAAATGATCCGCCTGCCGGACGCCCGTCCAGGACAAAGGCGCAGCGGGCGCCGCCCACCGCAAGGGACCCACGGGCGGTTGCGCAAAAGGTACCCCCTTGAAAGTGCGGATACCCTTCTCCGTTACCCTGCCCTGGAGCAGACCCGAGGCCACGCGGACGACCGGGCCATGAAAAGAAGGGTCGATTACAAAGACCCCCACCGAATGCGCCGGCAGACTGGCCTTTACCGAAGCGTCTCCCCAAACCAGGGGAAACTCCCGCGAAACATGATTATTCGCCACCACCACCACTATCTTCCCATCCGGTCTCCGGAACGCAACGCTTGCCAGCGGTCCCTGGCTTTCGAGCCGGACCGACCCCGCGGGCACGAACTTCGACACCTGCGCGATGGTATAGTATGCCGTGTTGAGCTCGACGCTATCCCCCGCGATGGTGATCGCCCCCTGGCACACGGGACAGCCGCCGTCGTCGGTATGCGGCTTGAAATCCGGGTCCGCCGCGAGGTTCCAAAGCAGCACGTTCCGGCTCCAATTCCGTAGCGCCCCGATGACGATGTGCTCCACGGGGCCCGAAATATTGAAGTGGCCGTGGTTCACCACCATCTGCTCGGTAAAATAAAGGTCCTTCTGGGGAAAGGCGTCGTGCACGGTCGACATCGCCGTGACCGGCCCGGAATACAGGTGGAAGCCCGATCCCGCGACATACGCCGCGGCGCCTGGGTCGTTCAGGATGGAAATGGGGTATTCGGGGTCGTCGCAGTTGTGGTCCCACAACACGATCTTGGTGTGGATACCCGCCGTTTTGAAGGCCGGCCCCAGGTCCTCCCGGATAAACCGCGCCGCCTCCCCCGCCAACACAATCATGCTGGGCGTGTTGCCTTCGTTAAAAGGCTCGTTCTGGATGGTAATCGCGTCGATCGGGATGCCGTGTTGCCGCATCCCCCGGATATATCGCACGAAATAATCCGCATAGACTTTATAATAAGCCGGAAGCAGGCTCCCGCCTTTGGGCTTGCGGTTGGTCTTCATCCACGACGGCGCGGACCAGGGCGAGCCGAGGATCTTGATCGAAGGATTGATGGCCAGGATTTCCCGCAGCACCGGGATGACGTCCCGCAAATCCTCTCCGAGCGAAAAATGCGCCAGGGGAGCATCCGACTGTCCGTCAGGCATATCGTCATAGGTAAAAACGTGATCGTTCATGTCCGACGAGCCGATGCTCACCCGCAAGTAGCTGACCCCGGCGCCGCCGGGACCAAACAACCGGGAAAGCAACCGCGCGCGCGCGCCAGCCGACATCTTCATCATCAGCTCCGCGCTCCCCCCCGTTAGCGCAAACCCAAAACCATCCACGGTCTGATAGGTCCGGTTGGGGTCCACCATAACGACATTGGTGTCCATCGGTGCATTCCAGGAAGACACCGCAAGGCCCGGTTGGGGCGCCAGCAACGATGACCGGTCGTTCGTGGTCAGCCAGCTGGAAACCTGGTTTTGGGAAAACGCGTGCATAGCAAAGAGCACCGTGAGGGCGGCGAACAGCAATCCTTTTTGTGACATGTCACAAATCTAGAGTACTTCGTACAAATAAAGGTCGCTTCCTTTTTCGATAGCCCCGTCCCGGAAGTCGACGAGCCGCACCCGGAAATCCGGGCCCGCCACGCGCTGCAATTCCGCCGGAGCCAGCGTGGACACCAAATATAACGGTCTGCCCAATGGCCGCGCCCCCGCCACGTACCTGTCCGGCCTCCGCAGCCGCGCCGCAAAATCCCCATCCCACCGCAAAAAGCGCCGGGACTCTCCCAGGTCTATACAAAAAAAGGCGCTATCCGTGTACGCCGCCAGCGGATTCAACGCCCAATAATCGCAAACGACACGGTCCCCCGCGGGCACTTCCCCCACCAGCGAGGGCGCTGCGGAAGCCCGCGAAAACGGCCGGTTCCAGTCCTGCCACACCGCAAAAACGCCCCCCGGCAACTGCAACGCCATTAACAGTAATAAAGCCCATCTTCTGCGCACACCCCCCACCCAGCAAGCCGCAATAAACCCGATCCATAAAAATCCCGTGTACCGCGCGCTCGTCAGCGGAAAGACCAACCCCGCGCAAAGTGTCGTGAGCAAATTCACACCAAATAACCATCGCCGCCGCAGTGCCAGCCACGCCAACGCCACACACGCCAATCCTACCAAAACAGCCGACCAGCCGGTAACGAACTCCGTGTTCCACCAATGCTCCTCCCCCCACGCCGGCAGCGGAAAAAACGCCCTTACCGGCGCCTGCAACACCTCCAACACCCGGTGGACATCCCAATGCCCCAGCCAAAACCCGGTATTCATCTGGCTATCCGTCGGCGGCAATATAAAATAGACCGCCGGCAATAAAAATAAAAACCCCACCCATCGGCGCTCAACCACCAGGAAACTAAACGCGAGCAAGAGCCCCAGCAAGTGCGTATTCGACAACAACACCAACAACACATAGTACCTCCAGTCCCTGGACCGCATCAAACAGACACTGAACGCCAGCAAAACCCCCACCGCATAGTTCCTGCTAAAAGCCCCATACTCATACAGCAAAAAATACCCAAACGGCGCCAGCAGCTTCGCCCAAAGGGGCAGGGGAGACCGGTAGAGCAACAGGAATATAAAAGCCGACGCCAGCACAAACTGCACCGGCTGCATCGCCTCCGGCCGGTGTGTAAAACGGGAGACCGCGTACAGGATAAGATACCATACCGGCGGGTGCCCCTCATACCGCATGTTGTGAAACAGCGCCCCCAGGCTGGACGAAGCCTTGACGATATTCCAGCTGTGTATCTCATCCCCCCACAACTCGTGGCGCGCTAAAGTATACCCGACCAGGACAAGGTAAAGCCCGCCCGTCAGGGCCATCAAAATTCGTCGGAGATTGTCTTGCATTTGTCGAATTGCCCCCTTTCTCTCAAATCCGGGGTGTAGTTTTATAGCAAAGGAACGCACAATATGGAATACGATAACGACCGTAAAAGGATGCGCGGCCCCCGGGTCGTTTCTTCCCTCTGGCTGCCGCTGATCCTCATAAGCCCCCTCGTCAACAGCGTCACCCTTTTTCCTTACGACCCGAGGATGTGGATAGTGCTCTTCAACCTCAGCCTGGCCTTCTGGCCCCTGTACTATTTCTACGCCCGCTTCGCGGTCTGGGATAGACCCCGTCCCTGGCTATTCGTCGCCATCACCCTGGGCGCCTTTGCAACGATCCAAATGACGACGCTGCTCGCCTATATGCTGCTCGGCTCCTGTCCACCGATCCTGAAGGACGTTGAAAAAACCTACCTCCGCTACTCCGCCGCCACCTTCGCCCGCGAATCCGTCTGGATCGTCCTCAATCTCTTTGTCGCCTGTGTCACCACGATAGCCCTGCGAACGGACGAAGACAAGACTTCCGTCGCCGAAGCGCAACAGGAAAGCGATTTTTTCAAACTCCGTTACCTCCGCTCCCAGCTCAACCCACACTTCCTGTTCAACACCCTCAACAGCATCTACTCCCTCAGCCTCCAAAAGTCGGACAAGGCCCCCGAGGTCGTGGTGCGGCTAGCCGACCTGATGCGGTACCTCATCTACGAGTGTAACGAGGAAACCATCGAGCTGGAAAAGGAGATCGCCTTTATCCAGAACTATATCGCCCTCGAACAGATCCGGCACAAAGCGGATATCCGTTTCACCGTCGAAGGCGACGTGAAAGGCGTCATGATCGAACCGTTTATTTTCCTCGCGTTTATCGAAAACGGGTTCAAGCACGCCATGGACAGCAGTTATGGCGAACCCTTCATCTACATCACCCTCAAGGTGAGCGGGGAGCGCATCGTGCTCAACGTGATCAACAGCACCGAGGCCGACCTGGAGTCCCAGGCCAAACGCATCAACGGCAAGGGCATCACAAGCAGCCGCAGCCTGCTCGAGCTCCTGTATCCCGGTTCCTATGAGCTCGACATCATCCAGACCGACAAGGAGGCCTCCCGCCAGAGCGAGCTGCGTCTCCAGCACGCCCGGGAACGGCTCGAAACTCTCTACCCGGACGCCTATCACCTCGACATCATGCTTAAGAAGAATGCCTTCACCGTATCTTTGATCCTCAAATCCAAGGTGGCTTGATCCGTTGTATCATCGTGGAAGACGAGGCCCTGGCCCAGGAGGTGATCCGCCGGCACCTCCAGCGCATCCCGGAGCTCGAGCTCGCCGGTGTTTACCGGACGGCCCCCGAGGCCGAAGCGGCGCTCCGACAGCAGGACATCGACCTCATGTTCCTGGACATCCGTCTCCCGGGTATGAGCGGTCTGCATTTCCTGAGCCTCCTTCAGTCGCCGCCCCTCGTCATCCTCACGACCGCCTATTCTGAATACGCCCTCGAAAGCTACGAGTTCAACGTCATCGACTACCTCCTCAAGCCCATTTCCTTCGAACGCCTGCAACGGGCAGTCCAGAAAATAGACCCTTCCAGGCTGGTCAGCCGGGAGCCGGCCCCTTCGGGGGACCATATGTTTGTAAAATCGGGGGGGAAATTCTTTAAAGTAAACTACACGGACATCATCTATATCCAGGGTATGCGCGACTACCTGAAGATCCGCACCGCGGATTACACCCTGGTCACGTTACAGACCATGGGGGAGATGGAAAAACAACTCCCGCGGGACCGCTTTATCCGGGTCCACCGCTCCTACATCGTGGCGATCGCCCGTATCCGCAGCATATACGGCAACAACATCACCCTCGACAATGGGGAAATACCGATAGGCCTCATCTACAGGGAGGCTGTCTTGGGTTTGCTCGGCAAAAAGCCGTAAGCCGCCGCACGTCGCGTGCACGGTCGCGGTTATCTCCCGCGTGTCGCGCCCGCTTAGCTCCCGCGGGTCCCGCCGGTCTTCATGATCTTCTTGCCGCCGCCCGTAGCCTTGGAGGTGGGCTTGCTGATGAACTTCGATCCGCCGGCAGCGCCCCCAGGACCCTTGCTGTCCTTCTTTCCTTTGCCTTTGTTATTGACTGGTAATGACATACGTTTTTTTTAGGTCTGTAAATATACAGGTTTCTACGCCCCTTCGAGGGCCTTTTTCAGTTGTCCCTCGATCTGCCCGCAGGACAAAAAGAAGGGCTTATCCTCGATATGCACCTGCAGGTTCTGTCCCTGCAGCGCATAGGAGCCGGTGATCTTGCCCACCGGCGTGGACAGGGAGAACTGGCCCGTTGACGCGTCCCCGGTGAAGGTCCCGCCAAACCCGGTGATGGATTTGCTCATCTTCTCCACCAGGCTGTCGGGGCTCGTTTGGATGGGAAAAGTAAAGTCGCACATCCGGCAAAGATAATAAAATCGCGCCGCGGGCAACCACAAAGGCTATCCGCCGTACTTAAAGACGGCAATGCCCCGTTTTTTCCGACATATCTCGGCCAGCGCTTTTCAGTTCGGGCTAAACCAGGCCCTGGGGGTGGTGATGTTCTATGTCCTCTCCCGGGGGTTGGACCGGGACCTTTTTGGGGAATTGAACTGGGCCCTGGCGGTCAGTCTCACCGCCTTCACCCTCCTGGGGGCGGGACTCGACGCGCTGGTGGTAAAGCGCATCGCCGCCGGTGAAGCGGCAGCCCCGCTGCTCAGGCTCTACCACCGGCACGTCGGCTGGGTAGGGGCGGCCGCATACGCGCTCCTTTTCATCGCCAGCATGGAGTTCCCCGCCTTTTTTCACGAGCACTTGTTCCTGCTCGGTATCGCGCTCGCAAAGACGCTGCTCTTCCAGGCATTACCCTATAAGCAACTGGCCGCCGGAAAAGAGAGGTTTGGTATCCTTATGAAGATGTCTATCGGATCGGCTCTCGCCAAAACCGCAGCCTTCCTCTGCTGCTGGTTCACCCGGCAATGGGACGTCCGGTTGGTGATGGGCATCTTTATCGTTTCCGACCTGGCCGAGTGGCTGATCAGCCGGTATGAAGGGAAAAAGCTCCTGGAGCGGGAACCGGTGCGCAGCGCGCAAAACTATCTGTCGCTCTTGAAAACCGCCCTGCCACAAGCTGGCACCGTCCTTTTCTCCTCCGCGCTGGCGCGTTTCGATTGGATCTTTATCGGGCTTTTCGTGTCGGCGGCCAAGCTCGCCGAATACAGCTTCGCCTACAAAGCCTACGAGGTCTGCTCGCTCCCGCTACTGGCGATCGCGCCCCTGCTGGTGCCGGCCTTTGCCCGCGGGGCGGCCATCGACCGGAACCGCCTGATCCGGCTGGAGCTCTCGCTCGCGTGGGCGACGGTGTTATGTCTCAACCTGCTGTGGACGCCGGTGGTCGATCCCCTGACCGGTGGGATGTATGGCGCGGTCAACGCAAAGACCATCTTCCTGTTGTCGCTCGCCCTGCCTATTCTCTACCAGAATAATTTCCTGTGGACGCTGCACTTTGCGGAGGGAAGGCTCCGGTGGATACTGGTCACCTTCGCGTGCAGCTTCGCCGTCAACGTGCTCGGTGATGTGCTCCTGATCCCCCGGTGGGGGAACGAGGGCGCGGCCGGGGCATTCCTGGCGGCTATCGTTTTGCAGACGCTCATGTATCAAAAGGATATTTTAGAAAACGGTTGGTGGACACAGGCGATCTGCGCTCTGAGCGCCGCCGGCGCGGCGTTGGCAACCGCGGGCATAGCCAACGTATGGCTGCGTCTGTTCATCGCCAGCGCGTCCTATATTATCGGTTTGATACTGACCCGTCGTCTCCGTCGCGACGACCTCGTGTATATGTCGAGTCACCCGCAACCTCCCGCAAGTGTCTCTCGTATACAATATCGAGATGATCGATGAATTGATAAAAGCTCCTGTTCCCGCGTCGTCGGCGGCTACCACGGCCAGCGGGAAGGAGCGGCGACTGGTGTGGTCCGTACCCTTTTTACATGGCCCGGTAGACATGGGTTTGCTCCTTTTCCTTGTATTGCTCCTGGACGTAAAGCTGGCGTTGAAGATACCCGCGCTCGTTATCGCGTGTCTTTGCCAGCCCCGCCTGGAGGCGCTGCGTCGTATTCCCCGGTTCTATTGGATCATCCCGGCGCTCACGCTGATCGGCTGGCTGCTGGCCCGGCCGGGCGCACCGCCGCACTACGATATGGTGGCCGGTGTCGCGTTGTTCACCTGGTTGTTGTGCCTGTGCGCGGCCTGGCAGGTCCGGGTCTTTGCGGATCGGGAAACCGTGGCCGCCACGCTGCAATTGTTTTTTCTCCTCAACGCTCTCGTATCCTTCGCCCAGCTGGCCGCCATCGCGTGGGGGATCAGGGACGTAAACCCTTATCTCTACCAGGGGCAGTTCCAGAAATATTTTGTCCGAACCGGCGACTATATCCACGGGCTGTCCTTTGATACGTCGACCCTCAACGCCCTGATCAACGCGCTCGGCGTTATATTCTTCCTGAACCGGAAAAACGGGTGGATGGCGTTGTGCTGTACCGCCTGCCTGTTGCTCACGATGAGCAACTTTACGAACATCATCCTGCTGGCGGTGCTCGCGCTGGTATACCTGGCCCGGCGTGACCGGGAAGTCCGCGGCGGCATCATCCTTTGCGTCCTGCTCGGCGCGGTCTTCCTGGGCAAGGTGTCCCCACAGAACCTGGACTACGTAAACGAAACCTTTGCGCGTTGGATGCGCCACGACAAAACCGCTTCCGGCACCGCGGCCGGCGACGCCGAAGACCTGCGGCGAACGATCATCGCCCGTCGTTACCTCGACAGCGTGCGCAGCCTGATGTTCGTCAAGAGGTCCGGGACGCCCCTATGGACACCCAAACCAGAAATCCCGGCGCCCGATATCAATACCGCACCCTACCAAAGCCGCCCGGATACCACCGACCTGCAACGGGCCCAGATCGACTTCGTGACGGCGCACCCGATGCTCAGGGCGGCACAGCCCGGTCTCCCCGACGGCGGACGGATACCGGGCAAGCTTTTGGCGCTGGACGACATCCTGCGTTATAACCGCCAGCATCCTGGCCGCATACCCTTCGGCGCCGGCCCCGGCAACTTCTCCTCCCGGCTGGCCTTCCGCGCCACGGGCTTGGGCATGGACGGCAGCTGGCCCAGGAAGTGGACCTACATCCACCCCGACTTCCTGCGCAACCACCTCGACCTGTACCTGGCCTATTTCGCCAAACCCAAGGAGAACCACTCCCTGGTGCATAGCCCCGACAGCGTCTTCGCACAGATGTGGGGGGAGTATGGGCTGATCGGCCTGATAGCGTTCCTCGCATACCTTGCATACTTCGCACGCCGGGCGAACCGCCGGTCCTGGCCGCTATTGCTCGTCATGACGTCCGCATTCTTCGTCTCCTATTGGTTCGAGCAGCTCTCCCTCGTGGCCCTTTTCGAACTCATGTTCTATACCGAAAGCGTATGACAGATCAGATAAAACTCACGGTCCTCATGCCCGCTTACAACGCGGAACGCTACATAGCCCAGGCGGTGTCTTCCGTCCTGGGGCAGACCTTTGGCGACTTCGAGCTCGTGGTGGTGGACGATGGGTCCACCGATGATACCGCGGAGATCGTGCAGTCCTTTGGCGACCCCCGGATCGTGCTCGTCCGCCAGGAGAACCAGGGGATCGCCGGCGCGCTGAATACCGGCCTGGCCCGGGCGCGCTCCGGTCTGATCGCGCGCTTCGACGCCGACGACATCTGCTACGCCCAGCGGTTGGAACGCCAGTACCGCTTTATGCGGGAAAGCCCTGACTACCTGCTGGCGGGCTCGATGGTAGACTACGCGGATATGGAAGGCCGGTATCTGTTCACGTACCGCCCGCCGGGCAGCACCGACCGCATGATCCGCGGGCTGTCCTACCGTGTCTGTCCCTTTATACATTCGAGCGTGATCTACCGCAGGGCCGCGGTGCTGGCCCTGGGCGGGTACAACGTGCACGCGCATGGTTTCGAAGACCACCTGCTCTGGAGAAGGCTGATCCGCATGGGCAAAGTGTACAACATCCCCGAGGTATTGATGCGCGTGCGCTTCAACCCCCGGTCGCTGACCATGGACGAGACCTGCAGGAGCCAGGTTTACCTGGCCACCAAATATGAGGCCTTGCGCAAGGGCGTCATCCACGCCGGCGAAGGACAACTGTTGCTGGAGGTCATCAAGGCGCAGGAGCAAAGCGGTGAACGCGAAGAGGCCTACCACGTCCTGCTCGCCAAGAAATACCTCTGGAACAACGGCCAGCCCCGGAAGGCCAGGGAGCACGCGCGTCGCGTACTGTCGACGCGGCATTTCACGCGTCAGGGGCTCTACCTGTTGTGCTTGTCGTACCTGCCAGGACCCATGCTGGTGTTTTTGTACCGGATGTTAAACGTAGCCCGATATGAACGCAGCTAGGAAAACCATATTCGTGGACGCGCACAGCCTGGACAAAGGATACCAGGGAACGCACACCTTCCTGCGGGAGCTCTACCGGGAGCTGCTCAGCCGTTATCCCGACCTGGATATCTATTTCGGCACCTATGACCCGGTGTCGATACAACGCATATTCCCCGCGCTGGCTTCCGACCACATACTGGCGTACAGGGCCTGGCGGCCGCAGGTGCTCCGCTTCCTGTATGACATCCCGCGTTTCCTGTGGCGATACCGCTTCGACTACGCGCACTTCCAATACCTGGGCGTGCCCTGGCGGACGCGCACCCGTTCCATCGTCACCCTCCACGACGTACTCTACGAGGACTATCCGAAGGACTTCCCAACCTTATACCGGCTCAGCCGGAAGTGGCTTTTTGCCGGCAGCCTGCACCGGGCGGACATCAAGACCACCGTCTCCCGTTACTCCCGGGCGCGGATAGCCGAACACTACCACGTGCCGCAGAGCGAGATACACATCATACCCAACGGCATCGGGCCCGGGCCGCTCCGGAAGCCGGATGCGGTCCATCATATCCGCGACGCATACGGCGTCGAGGGTTTCCTGCTCTACGTCAGCCGCATCGAACCCCGCAAGAACCACCTCCTGCTCCTCGATGCCTACCTGGAGCTTCAACTCTACCGCAAGCGCATCCCGCTGGTGCTGATCGGCGCCGAATCCATCCGTGTCCCGGACCTGCGGGACCGCCTCGACCGTCTCAGCGCCGAAGAACGCCGGTGGATCCACCGCATAGACAACGTGGGACCGGAAGACCTGAGCGCCTTTTACAGCGCCTGCCGCGTCTTTATCTATCCCTCCCGGGCCGAAGGCTTTGGCATACCCCCGCTGGAGGCGGCGCTGTGCGAAGCCCCCGTGCTTTGCTCCCGGGGCACGGCCATGGAGGACTACCGCTTCTTCGACCCTTTTACCTTCGACCCTTCCGATCGTGAAGAGCTGAAGGATAAATTGCTGGAGATGATCCAGTCCCCACCCGGCGCCGACTTTTTGAAGCAGGTATCCGAAAAGGTCACCCATCTATATTCCCGGGCGGCAAGCGCCCGCGCCTTTTATACAATCATACAGCAAAACAGCCTGGCATGGAACTAAACATCGGCATTCTCGGCACCAGGGGTATCCCCAACCACTACGGTGGTTTCGAGCAGGTAGCGTCCTACCTCTCCAGGGGCCTCGTGGAAAAAGGACACACGGTCAGCGTCTATTGTCCACACGACCATCCCTATAAAGAACCGACCTGGGAGGGGGTCAACCTCATCCGGCGCTACAATCCCCCGGGTACGACGGGGCAGTTCGTCTACGACCTGGAATGTCTGCTGGACGCCCGCCGGCGCCGCTTCGACGTCCTCCTCCTGCTGGGTTATACCAGCAGTTCGGTCTGGGGCCGGCTTTATCCCAAAGGCCCCGTCATCATCAACAACATGGACGGCCTGGAATGGAAACGCGCCAAGTATTCGCGCCCCGTCCGCGCCTTTCTCAAATACGCCGAAAGCCTGGCCGTAAAATATGCCGGCCATTACATCGCCGACTCCCTGCCCGTACGGGACTACCTGCAATGGCAGTACGGTATCCGGAGCCGGTACATACCTTACGGCGCCGAAATCTTTACCAACAAGGACGAGGCCTATCTCTGGAAGTGGGGACTGACGCCGGGGAGCTATTCCCTGGTCATGGCCCGGATGGAACCGGAGAACAACATCCACCTGGTCCTCCAGGGTTTTTCCCAATCAAAGTTCGCCGGCTCCGCCACCGACGGCCGTGCCGGCCACAAGCTGCTCGTCGTGGGCGACACTTCCAACGCCTACGGCAAACACCTCGTACATAAGTATGGCGAGACCCCGGGGGTGATCTTTGCCGGCTCCGTGTTCGATCAGGCAGCGTTGCATTCGCTGAAAACCTACGCCCGTTTTTATTTTCACGGTCACAGCGTGGGTGGCACCAACCCGTCCCTGCTCGAAGCTATGGCCTCCAGGGCGCTCGTCGCCGCGCACGACAACCCGTTCAATAAGGCCATCCTGGGCAGGGACGCATTTTATTTTTCCGACCCGGCGGGCGTGGCCCGCATCCTGGAACGGCTTCCCTCCGTTCTTATTGAAGATGAGATGGTCGAAAACAATCTCAGGAAGGTTAGAACCTCCTACAATTGGGAAAAGGTCATCGACGAATACGAACAATTCATGTACGCGTGTTATGCTGAAAAACGTCAGCTATTATCTCATCCTCCTGTTCCTGGTCTGTCTCCCGCTTGACCATTTCTACAGTGAGGTAGCCCTGATCGCGCTGGTCGCCCATACGGCGTTGCTGGCCCGCAGGGAGGACTTCAGGAAGCTCCTGGACCCACGCGTCCTGGTGCTTCAGTCCCTCTATGGGGTGACGTTGATCGCTACCGTCTACACCCGGTACCGGCCGCTGGCGCTGGAAGACTGGTTCCAGCAGCTCCCGCTGTTGCTTTTTCCGTGGTTGTGCGCCGTGCTCCAACCGGTACTGGTACGGAACCGGGACCGCCTCCTGGGCGGCCTGTGCGTGTCCTGTCTCCTGGTGCTGTTGTATCTCTATGCGGGCGCGCTGCGCACCATCCTCTACTTTCACCTGCCGCCGGGTGAATTGTTTTCGGACCATTTTACCAACCGCGACTTTACCGCGCCCCTGGTGACGCACCCCACCTATCTCTCGATGTACTGCGCCTTATCCCTTTTCTGGTGTATCAGGAAAGGCTGGTTCGCCCGCCGGCCGGTCATGTACTTTGCCGCCGCCCTCCTGCTCACCGCGGGGCTCATCCAGCTGTGCGTCAAGTCGGTCTGGCTGGTGTTGATCGGTATGGTGGTGCTGGGGCTCCCGTATTTCCTTTTCGAAGGTCGCCGCCGGCTGACCGCGTTTGCCGTCTCGGGCGTCGCCATGGCGGTGCTCACGTTTGTCCTGCTCAATGGGGCCTTCTTCCACAAACGCATGGTCGACGACCTTTCCAGCGACCTTGTCGCCGACAAAAGCCTCAACCTCGAACACCAGTCCCGCCTGGTCCGCTGGGAAGCCGCCTGGAGCCTTATCAAAGCGGCGCCCATGTGGGGCTACGGGAGCGGGTCGGAGATGCCCCTCCTCCACGACGCCTATTTCCGCCAGGGTCTGTACGAGCCATTCCTGCTGCGTCTCAACAGCCACAACCAGTTTATCCGCTGGTGGATCACCGCCGGTCTGTTCGGCGTCCTCGTCTACGCCGCCCTCCTCCTATGGAGCCTCGCCTCGGCCATCCGCGCCCGCGACCTCCTATGGACCGCCTTCTCCGTGCTCACCCTGACCGTATCCTTCACCGAGAACCTCCTGGATGTCCAGCAGGGCCTCTTTTTCGTAGCATTCTTTTTATCGTTTTTCTTTTTCGCCAAACGCGCGACAGCGCCTGGCCGCGCCGCTGCCTCTGGTCGCGCTGCCGCCCCCTCCGCCCCTGTCACCTTTAAACGCCCCTCCGCCTATGGACAATAAATCCGCCATCCTCGCCACCCTGGCGTATTTCGACCTCTTTCAATACCCCCTGACGGAGCGCGAGATATACTTCTTTTTGTCCCGCCACATCTCCCCGCCCGCCTTCGAGCAGGCCCTAGGCTCGTTGCTGGCCGAAGGACGCGTCTTTGCCATGGAAGGTTTTTACAGCCTCCACGGCGACGCCGGTCTGATCCACCGCCGCCGCGCCGGGAACGCGCTGGCCGCGCGCATGCTGGGCACCGCCGACCGCATCACCGGCCTGCTGTCGCACTTTCCCTTCGTCCGCGCGGTAGGCGTTTCGGGCTCGCTGTCCAAGCAATACGCCGACAAGGACTCGGACATCGACTTGTTCATCATCACCGCCCCCGGCCGGCTGTGGATCGCGCGCACGCTGCTCCACCTGCTCAAAAAGGCGAGCTTCCTGTTCCGTCGGCAGGACTGGTTCTGTATGAATTACTTTATCGATGAAACGGCGCTGGCGATACCCGAGCAGAACCTGTACACCGCGATCGAGATCGTCACGTTGCTGCCCCTGAGGGGCGCCAGGGCTTTCTCCGCCTTCCGTAAAGCCAACGAATGGACCGACGGCTACCTGCCGAACAGCTATGGCCGCATCGTTTATGCCGGAGACGACCGCCCTTCCTTATTCCGCCGCGCCCTGGAGAAATTGTTTGCCGGCCGCGCCGGCGACCGGCTCGACCGCTGGCTGATGACCACCACGGCGCGTCGCTGGCGCAAAAAAACCGAAGCCGGCCGCCGCAACAACCACGGCATCCTGATGACCATGGACGCCACCCGCCACACTGCCCGCCCCGACCCCGCGGCCTTCCAGGGGAAATTGCTCGACGCCTACGAGCGCAAGGTAGGAGAGCTGCTCCGCACCGCCCGCCCATCGCGGCCCCTCAACGCATAGGCCCCGTCGGCGCCCGCCCAAACCGCTTCTTGAACGCATACGAAAAATGCGACAGGTTCTCGAACCCGAGCTCGAAATATATATCCGACGGCTTTTTGCGCTCGCGCTCCAGCAGGAAGTGCGCCTCCTGTAACCGCCGGTCCACCAGCCACCGGCTGGGCGTCTCCCCGAAAGTGGTCTTGAAATCCCGTTTGAAAGCCGAGAGGCTTCGCCCCGTAAGATAGGCGAAACGCTGGATGGGTATGTTGAACCGGAAATTCCGGTGCATGAACTCCTCGAGGTTGATCTTGGCCGGTACGCCGAAGTCAAAAAGGATGTCCGCCAGCGATGGCTGTCCCTCCAATAGTAACCGCAGCAGCTCCGACCGCAGGGCATCCGCGTTTTCGCCGTCATACGGCGGAGTCAGTGCCGCGACAAATTCATGGATACGATCATCCCTTCTCAGCTGTAGAAAAGTGTCGCCCGGAACGTGCCCTGTTGAGGTCACCCCGTGGCGCTCCTGAAATCGTTTTAAGAAGGCCTCGTCGAGCATCAGGATCACCTTTTCGATCTGTCCGTTCTCCAGCTCCTTGTTATACCGCACCAGCCGGTTCTTCCGAGCCAGGCAATACTCGCCCGGATGCAACGTGTAATGACTGCTGCCATCAAAACCATTCAACCGGCCCTTCGCCATGTACAAAAAAAAATGCTCCGCGACGAATTGCTCCGGCGATATCTCCGGGCCGATATAACAGGATTTTATTTCGGTGACCCTCATTTATTTCACGCCCCCGACGGGCGCCCCGGTTGGCACTTTCCCAAAGGTAACCAAACATTCCGCCGTAGCCATAATCGCCTCTTCCTTGCTCCTGGGTTCCCAACCCAGCATGGTGCGTGCCTTCTCTGTACTAAGGTTCCGGTTGATCCCGAGCATCGGCGCCACCATCTTCGCCTGCGCGCTGAACGGCGCCGCCATCCGTACCACCCAGTCCGGCAGGATCTTCGACGATATCGGAAGGTTCGGCATCCTCGACTTGATCAACGCCGCTATCTCCGCCAGCGACGTCGACGCCCCCGACTGGCAAAGGAACCGCTGACCCGCCGCGGCGGGATTCGTCATCGCGCGGATATGGAGGTCAGCCACATCCCGCACGTCCACCACCCCCAGCTCCAACCGCGGGAACCGTTTCACCTTTCCCGACATGATGTTCTCGAGCATCTGGAACCCCGACGGAAAATCCGGCCCCAACGCCGGCCCCAGGATGGCCACCGGGTTGACGACCGCCAGCTCCATGCCGCCGCCCTCCTTTTGGATAAAGTCCCATGCCGCCCGCTCCGCGAGCACCTTCGACTTGTTGTACGGCGAGAGCCCCGGCTGATGAGGGTCCGTCCAGTTTTCTTCCGTGATAGGAGCGCTCCCGCGATAACTATAACCCACCGCGCCAAAGTTGGACGTCACCACCACCCGTCGCACTCCCGCATCCCGCGCCGCCCTCAGGACCCTGAGCGTCCCATCGACCGCCGGCCTTATCAGCTCGTTCTCATCCTTTGGCGAGTGCATCGGCAGCGGCGATGCGACATGCAGCACATACTCCACCCCACGCGCCGCCTCATCCCAACCAGCGTCCTTCGTCAGGTCGGCCTCGACGAACCGCACCCGGTCCCCCGCTCCGACACCGCCGCCGCGCGGCCCCACAACATCCGCCACGCCGCCATTGCGCAGCATATCCAACACTTCCTCCCTCCGCCCCATCGAACGTAGTGTGGTCTTGACATTATACCCCTTTTGTAACAGCTGCAGAATAGCGTGTATCCCCACAAACCCCGTCCCACCCGTTACCAGGACCCATTTTTCCATAGTTCATTTGTTTTGTACACCAAATTTCCGATGAAAAAAGGGAGGGGACTTTGTTGAAAAGTCCAATTTCCGACTCAGGACTTCTTCTGTAATGTAATGATGTAATAATCCCCGATAACCCTCCAGGGCCACCGCCGCCGGCGCTTCTCCTCGAGCCCCCGCAGGTAGTCGTAAAGCCCGGGCCTCTTCTCCGCGAAACCCTCGATATAGGACGGCGGCACTAACGTACAAAGCCCTTCGAGGTCCAGTACTTCGAATGAAGCCCCCAGTGACCGACGCACTGAAGAAGGCCAGTAGTACCAGCAACGGAAAGGAAAGCCTTCCACCCGCGCCTTGCGGCCGCCGCCGGCGAACCAGCGCCGGAAGGCCGTGCGCACCTTGCCCTTGAAAACCAACAATGTCTCCCATAGACAAAATGGGGGCAGGATGACGAGGGTCACCAGGCCATCCGGTTTCAACAGGGGAGAAAACGAAGCCAGCACCTTGGGCAGGTCGCCGGTGCAGTTGAGGCCCGCAAAATTGGAGAAGATAAGATCGAAGGGCCCCCGCTCACGGAGGGTATCCAATGCGGTGTAGGAGCAAAGCTCATGCGAAATCCGCCCGTCGAGGCCGCGGGCGGTCACCTTCTGGGACAGCTGCTCCAGCATGCCCCCGCTGAGGTCGGTAGCGTGGACGTGGTGACCGAGCCGGGCGAAAAAGATCGCGTCTTCCCCCGTCCCGCAGTTCAATTCCAGGATTTGGCTGTCGGGCGCCAGAAAGGACAACACGTGACGGCGAACGCGCTCACGCTTGTATTGCACGATGGTATTCCCCGAATACAAGGCGTCGAAAATGGCCGATTGCTTGGAGAAGGCGGCTTCTGTTAGTGCTTCGTTCAATGGTCTAAGTGTTGCAACTTTAATTTTGCCAGACGGGCGGCGGGCAAATAGTACAAGATCGATGCCATTTTTTTCAACCGGGACATGGAAACCCTCAGGGGTTTACGACCCAGCTCCGACAGGTAGTGTCTGGCGACCGACTGCCGGTGTACGCGGTGTACGTACCGGTAGAGCTGCCGGTAAAACGCCGCGGGGTACGCTCCCGCGAACATCATGGCGAGGTCGTCCGAGTCCGTCCAGTTGGCCTTATCCCCGAGCGTGGTCTTGACCTTTTCGTAAAAACCGGTGCCGGGGAGCGGGTAGGATACCGAAATACCGATCTCATACGGCAATAACCGCCGGATCATTCCGACGGTCAGGGCGATATCCTCCTGCGTTTCACCCAGGTATCCGAATTGTATGAAAAAGCTGGGCTTGACGCCGTGCTCCTTCAGCAACCGCGTCGCGTGCCCGATCTGCTCGATCGTCGTGCCTTTGTCCATGGCATCCAGGATTTTTTGGGAGCCGCTTTCCGCCCCCATCCACACGTTATCGCAACCCGCGCGCGCCAGGTCCCTGATCTGGTCTTCCGACAACAGCAGGTCCGCCCTCGACTGTATCTTGAACCGAAAGGACAATCCCTCGCGCTCGACCGCATCCGCAAAAGCCTTGACCCAGCCCGGTTTCAGCCCGAAGATGTCGTCGCAGAACCAAACGTGGTCGAAGTCATATTCCCGTTTCATCCGCGCCAGCTGCCGGACCACGTGCTCCGCCGACCGGGCCGTATACCGGTTCCCGTAGATCGGCTTGGCGCACCAGTTGCAGTGGAAAGGGCACCCGCGCGTCGTGGCGACGTTGAGGGAGAAATAGCCCGCGTTTTTCATCCAATAATGCCGGTACCTGTCCATATCAACGAGGTCGTATGCGGGGTAGGGGAGGTATTCCCAGTCTTTCATCACAGGCCGCGGCGCGGTGAGCACCAACGAGCCGGCCGCCGCCGGCCCACCGGCGCCAGCCTCCTCCATAAACGCGATCCCACGCACGGAGCGGACATCCCCGCCAGCCTCGAGCGTCTCCAACAGCTCGACGAGCGTTTGCTCCGCCTCCCCATTGATCACATAGTCCGCGCCCCGTTCCAGGTACAGCTCCGTGTGGTCCGTCGAATCCGAGCTGGAAACGATCACGGTACATCCCCAGTCGCGGGCGATCTGGATCATCCGGAGGGTTTCGTCCCGCATATTGGTCAGACACATCTTGGTGAGGTAGTTAAAACCATCGGCATACACCACGAAATAATCCTGACGTTTAGCCTCCAATTCCGGTAACATTTCGGAGGCGTTCCGCGCGAACATGGCGTCGAAAAGGGACACGGTATACCCTTTCTCCCGCATCAGGGAGGCCGCATACAGCGTGCCCAGGGGAGGATAAGGCAGGCCGGCTTCCGCCTGTTTTGAATCCAGCCCTAAAAAATAGGGATGGGTAAAAAGAATATGTCGCATACAAAGGTGGGCAGAAAAGACTATATACGTCCGTTCGCCCGAAAGGTTGCGCAACCTCCTGGCGCCCTCCCACGTATTTAATCATAATGATAATTTTGGAAAACCTCCGCACGCCCGCCGGCGCCGCCCACGCGCCCATCCGCCTCGGAGCCGCCCCGCCGCACCGGGCCCTGGACCTTGCCGGCGCCCTCGTTTTCCCCGGCCTCGTCAACTCCCACGACCACCTCGAGTTCAACTCTTTCCCCGCGTTGGGCGCCGAGCGCTACCCCAACTACGTCGCCTGGGGCCAGCGTATCCACGCCCACTACAAACCCGACATCGACCGCGTACTCCGCATACCCCTGCGACTCCGCGCCGCCTGGGGCGTCTACAAGAACCTCCTGGCCGGCGTCACCACCGTGGTTCACCATGGGCCGCCGATGCCCATACACGACGACAGCGTCTTCAAAAACTGCCAGTCGATCCATTCCGTCCAATTGGAGCCGCTCTGGAGACTCAGACTCAATAATCCCCAAAAACGCCCCTGCGTCATCCACACCGGCGAAGGTGCCGACCAGGCCTCGCACCGGGAAATCGACCGTCTGACCCGGTGGAACCTCTTCCACCGCCCCCTGGTGGGTGTCCACGGTATAGCCATGACCCCAGGGCAGTCCGAAAAATTCCGCGCCCTCGTCTGGTGCCCCGGCTCCAATATTTTCCTGTACGGTCAAACCGCCCGTGTAGACCGTATTCAAACCACGCTCCTCTTCGGCACTGACTCCACGCTCACCGGCTCCTGGGATTTCTGGGAACACCTCCGCACCGCCCGCGAAACCGCCCTGATCCCCGACGCAAACCTCTTCGACGCGCTCACGACGAATGCCGCCCGCATATGGGGACTGCCCACCGGGGCGGATTATACGATCGCGCGCGCTGCCTCCGGATGGGACGCCTTCTTCGCCCTCGACCCCGAAGCCATCGAGCTCGTCGTAAATCAAGGCCGCATCCGTCTTGTCGACGAACGCTGGAAGCGCCCGCTCGAGAACCTCGGCCACTCCTTCGAAGGCTGGAGCCATGTGCGCCTGGGCGACAGCAACAAATACGTCCCCGGCGACCTTCCCAAAATCGCCCGCGAAATACGCGCCTATGACCCGCAAGCAATTTTCCCCTTCAAAGACCCAAAATGAAAATAGAGAGCCAACCCTGGACAAGCCCGACCCCGCCCCGCCGCGTCCTCGCCATCCGCCTCCAGGCCATGGGCGATGTCGTGATCTCCTTACCCTATCTTCAGAAAGTCCGCGAACAACTCCCCGAGGGAGCAACATTCGACTTCCTCGTCCGCGCGGAATCGGCAAGCCTTCCAAAAAACCTCAACCTCTTCGACAAGGTCTTTGTCATCGGCGGCGGCCGCCGTTTCAAGCTCCAGCTGGCCCTCGCGATAGCGCTGTTGCCCCGCCTGCTCCTGCGCCGCTACGACCTCATCCTCGACGTCCAAAACAGCGAGATCAGCCGCCTAACCAGGAGATTCCTATGTCCCAAAGCCTGGTCCCAGTTCGATAAAAAATCCACCCGCCCCGCCGGAGAGCGGACGCGTCTCACTATCGAAGCCGCCGGTCTACCCTTCAACCCGCCGAGCACAAAGCTCGTGCACAAATCCGACCTGGATACGACGGCGCTGCTACGACGCAACGGCTGGAACGGCGAGCCGCTCGTACTTCTCAACCCCGGCGGCGCTTTCCCGTCCCGCCACTGGCCAACGGAATATTATATCGAATTCGCCCGAAAATTCAAGCGCCGGTACCCCGATACCCGCTTCCTCCTGCTGGGTATCGCCCGCATGGCGCCGCAAGCGGCAAGTATCGCCGTCGCCGTTGAAGGGACCATCAACCTGGTCGGACAAACCACGCCCGCCCAAGCCTTCGTCCTGATGCAAAAAATTCGGCTGACCCTTTCAGAGGATTCCGGTCTCATGCATATGTCCTGGGTCTCCGGCGTTCCCACGATAGCGCTCTTCGGCGCATCCCGCAGCGACTGGGCGCAGCCCCTGGGGCCAAAGGCCGCCTACCTCGACGGCAAGCCTTTCGATTGCTATCCTTGTATGCAGGAAAACTGTCGCTTTGGCGACAATCGCTGTCTGACGCAACATACCCCGGAAAAAGTACTGGCGATGGCGCAGCGGCTCATCGGCTAGGCTCCGCGGTGTGCGCGCCCAGGGCATACACCACCGGCGGCGCCACCCCGAACAACCGCATCACCTTCTCTGCGTTGTCCTCCATCAGGAACGGATGCACCGGGCTGTAATCCGTATGCGGATCGTTCAAAAGCTCCAGCGCCTTGGCTTCCATTTCCTCCGGGCTATAGACCCGGTGCCAGTGGTCGATGGGCGTACTCGTGGGATAGGTAAAACTGATAACATGAGCGCCCGCGTACAATGCCTCCAGACAGGCGGTGCTAAAGCCTTCGTAAGAAGAAGGGTGCAAAAGCACTTTTGTACGCTGCATGAGCCCCAACAGGTCGCGGTGGGGAAGCTCGCCGGCCAGCGAGACCGAGCCCGACAACCCCTCTGAGCGGATGACCTGCTTTAGTCGTCCCGCTTCCGGTCCTTTGCCAACGAGCGTGGCCCGAAGCCCCGGCCGTCTGGCCGCCATCGACCGGACGATCTCCATCCAGAGCGTATATCGCTTGAGCGGTTTGAGCGTGCCCGCGCCCAGGACGTCGATGTCCTTGGCCACGGAAGTATACGGGAATAGCGCCGGGTCGATACCGTTGGGCAAAATATGCCGGGGCTTTACCGAGTGGTGGATATGGAAGGTGTCCGCCACCGACTCCGAAATCGCGAGCAGCTCTTCGGCGCGGGGACGCGTAAACGCCACGTAGCGGTTGCCCTCCCGTGCATCCTGTCCCAGCACCCAGTTGAAGTGCTTCAGTCCGTGAAGCAGGGCAAAATACTTCCCAACGAGCGCGCACTCCCCATGCCAGAAGCTGAAAACCCCGATAATGTCATTTTCACGACGCAACTGCCGCATCCGGCGCCAGACGCGACCCCACATCAGCCAGCGGTGCTGCCTGCCGCGGTTGCGGTTGTCAAAGGGATAGACTATGTTGCCGCCCCACCGGTAGGTCTCGCGCGTGAAGGGGTATTCGAACGTAAGGATGACGAACTGTACAAAAGGGTATTTCTTCTTCAGCGCCCTTACCATCACCTGCTGGGCGGGCAAACAGGCGCTTTCGTCCTCACACGAAGGGAAACCGGGGGTCAGGATAAGCAGCGTCGTTTTCTTATGCCTCATGCGGGGTCGGTTTTAAAAAGCGAATCGTTGAAGCCATGATCCGCAGGTCCAGGACGGGGCTCCATTGTTCTACATAGGTGAGGTCCAGCGACAGCCGTTTTTCCATATCGGCGAGGTCTTGGGTGCCTCCAAACAGGCCCGAGGCCTGGGCAAGCCCGGTGATGCCCGGTTTGACCCGTGCCCTGGCGGCATATCCGGCCAGGATGTCACGATAGCGCTGGTCCTCCGATAACATATACGGCCGGGGCCCGACCAGGGACATGTCGCCCCACCATACATTAAAGAGCTGGGGTAGCTCGTCGAGGTGGGTACGCCGGAGCCAGTGGCCAAACCGCGTTATACGCTCATCGTACATCAACGCCACGCGCCGGTCCGCCTCCATATTTATATACATGGTTCTCAGCTTGATACAAAAGAACCAGGCATTTCCCTTCTTCCTTCTTTTTTGTATGAAAAAAACGGGACCCGGCGAGTCCAGCCTCGCCAACAGCGCCAATAACGGCAGAAGCCAGGACAACACCCCCAGGATCAGGAGGGTCGACAGCCCCAGGTCCATAGTCCGTTTTATCATCCTACCGGGCAAATTCAACATGATAACAGAGGATACGTATCCCCTGGAGCCCCGGTTGCGCGGCTGATTATCAATAATTTGGAAAAAAGATCGGTCCGAGACGCAACTTTTGCCTACCGTCCCTCGTATCTTACTGCGGGTGCTATCCCTAAACCACTTTGGAAGAAATAGATCACATAATCGAAGGCTGCAAAAGAGGCGAGCATAAGTATCAGCGGATGATATATGAGCATTATTATGGATATGCTCTGAAAACCGTCTTCCGGTACATTTATCGCTACGAGAAAGCGGTAGACGTCGTCAACGACGGTTACGTAAAGCTCTTCTCCCACTTCGCCCAATTTAAATGCGCCGACGCGGTTCACGTCGAAAGGATGTTGATGGGATGGATCAGGCGGATCATGATCAACACGGCCATCGACGAGCTGCGGAAAAACAACATGATCCCCGAAATCGGCGGTCTCCCCGATTATGTGTGGGAAGTAGCCGATCATTCCCAACATTCCGATCAAAAGGTCGTATATAAGGAATTGATAACCTATGTGAAAGAGCTCCCCCCGGCCTACCGGGCGGTTTTCAACCTCTTCGTCATCGATGGGTATTCGCATTATGAGATAGCAGACATGCTCGGTATTTCCGTGGGCACTTCGAAATCGAACCTCTCACGGGCCCGGCTGCTCCTGCAAAAATTTTTAAAAAAGAGTGAACAACTAGAAGCATGAACTTACCAGAGGACCATATGGATGAACTGTTCCGGAAAGCGGGGGAAATGTATCCCCTGAAGACGGACGGGGCTGACTGGGACAAGGTGATGAGCCGGCTTCAGGAGGTGAAATCTGATAATGAAAGCGCACTGGCCCCCGCAGGCGCCCGTACGTCCCGGCGGTGGTGGTGGCTGATGTTATTGATCGTACCCTTTGCCTGGATCTGTACCCGCTACACTACCCATACCACAACGTCGACGCCGCCGTCAAAGGCGACCGCTGTCGCGTCCAAGCCTGCGCAACACGCTGCATCGACCGAGTCTACGCCATCGACAGCGCCAGCGCAAACCGTGGCCACGCCCTCCGCAACCACACCGTCCGCTACCCCGCCGCCCGCAACCCTGCGGCGCCCACACGCTTTCGGCATGGATGATGTCGTCGCCAATGGGCGCGCCGGCCGCCGCACCGCTGAAAACGATCGCGCCGACGGCAACGCCTCCGCCTTCGATAACGGCAGCGCACAACCGCAACCCCCTACGGACGTCGTCGCCTTCGACGCCGCCTCCCTGGCGCTCACCCCCGGCGGCCCCGACGTCGCTGCGACGCATGGCAACACCGACATCGACAAGAACCCCGACGACCTCGCCCGCCCCGCACATCAGGAAGCGAAGAAGACGGTAAAATATACCCCGACGAACGGCCTCTACGCAGGCATCGTCGCCGGTCCCGACCTCAGCAACGTCAAGTGGCAGCAGATCACCAACCCCGGCTACACCGCCGGCGTGGTACTCGGCTACCGCTTCAACCGCCGGCTGAGCGCGGAGACCGGTCTGTATTGGGCCCACAAGGCGTACTACACCGACGGCGAGTATTTCGACAAGAAGAAAGCGGACATCCCGGCGGGCTGGAACGTGAATTCGATGAACGGCACCTGCGGCATGTTCGAGATACCGGTCAACCTCCGTTGGGATTTCGCGTACCTGAAAAATGGAAGTTTCTACGCCGTAGCAGGGCTTTCTTCGTATATGATGAAGAAGGAAGCCTACAAGTACGAAGCATCGAGCGGTTCGAGCTACTGGCCCGAAAACGCCTCTTACTCGAATTCGGGGAACAACTTCCTGTCGATCATGAACCTCAGCGTGGGTTACTCGCTGCACTGGGGTAAGGTGGGAGACGTCCGGATCGAACCCTATTTCAAGATACCGCTGAAAGGCGTGGGGATAGGCAGCTTGCCGATCACCAGTACCGGAATTTACCTGGGAATCACCCACAGCTTCCGTTAGACAAAAACATACGAAAATTTGAAACGATGCGAAAGAAGTATATTTTAATCGCGGGGATCGTCGTATTGGTTCTTGTGGCCGCGGGCGCCGGCTGGGGCTGGTACCTGTACAACAAGCCCCACCAGGGCGTAAACAGCGAAACCGCCAGCGCCAGGCTGGAAGCAAAAAACCTTTACGCCGCCTTTCAAACCGACGAGAACAAGGCCAACGGCCAATACCTCGGAAAGGTCGTGGAGGTAAAGGGAAAGATCAGCGCCAAAACGAGCGGCAGTCTCCAGCTGAGCTGTGGCGACGCCGCGACCGGCGGCATCAACTGTAGCCTGGCGCCCGGCCAGACCCTGCCGGGAACGGACAGCAGCGCGATCGTCACCATCAAAGGCCGCTGTACCGGTTACCTGATGGACGTGAACCTCGTAGATTGCATCATAGAACAAATCGAACAATAACATTTATGAGAAAGAGCATCGCTTTGTTGGTCGTACTGGCCCTTGTCATCGCCTATTCCTGCAAAAAGGGCAGCCAGGACGAATTGTCCGGTGGCGCAACGTGTGACACCGTGGGTATGAAATACGCAACGGATGTCGTCCCCATCCTCCAGGCGAACTGCTACAGCTGCCACGGGAACGGGAACACCTCGGGCAGCGGCGGGATCCTCCTGGAAGGCTATGCCAACATCAAACCCTACGCCACCAACGGACAACTGGTCGGCAACATCACCTGGGCGCCCGGCTATGTCGACATGCCGTACGGCGGGTCCAAGCTGCCGAGCTGCGAAATCAACACCATCGTGGACTGGGTAAAAAACGGAGCACTCAACAACTAAACCTACATGAAAAAGACATTGCTGGCAGCCGCCTGCCTCATCCTGACCCTGGTCAAAGGATACGGACAACAGTACATGACCCGTAACGGTTTTGTCGGATTCTATTCCAAGACTCCCGCCGAAGACATCAAGGCCGAGACCCGCCAGGGCTTCGCCATCATCGACGAGGGCAAGAAGAACCTGGCCTTCGCCGTCCTGATCAAGGGTTTTACCTTTCCCAAGGAGCTCATGCAGGAACACTTCAATGAAAACTATATGGAGAGCGACAAATACCCCAAAGCGACCTTCAACGGTTCTTTCGCCGGCGACCTGGCGCCTGGCAGGGACGGCGTCTACCATGTAACGGTGAAGGGTAACCTCACCATGCATGGGGTGACCAAACCCGTCGAGATGCCCGCCACCATCGAGCGCAAGGGCAACCAGCTCATCGGTCACGCTGTCTTTCATATCTCACCCGAAGAATTCAACGTCAGCATACCCTCCCTGGTCCGCGAAAAAATCGAAAAATCCCTGGAGGTTCACGTAGACATTCAATGCGATCAAAAATAATGCTTATGCGCTTCCCATTAATGATAGGTCTCCTTTTCCTGGCGTCCGCCGTAGTCGCGCAGGACACCACCTTGCTGAGCCAGGTCGGCGATTCGCTGACTAACAGCACCAAGCCGATGCCAGTTACAGGCACCTTCAAAGGCATCTACCTGATCCAGCTCCAAACCAACGAAACCATCGCCGCCGGCGCCCTCAATTTCGAGATCCAGCACCGTTTCGGCCAGCTCAACAGCGGGGCCTACCAGTTCTTTGGCTTGGACAATGCCACCCTGCGGCTGGGTCTCGACTACGGCATCACCGACTGGTGGACCGTGGGCATCGGTCGCAGCTCGTATCTCAAAACCTTCGATGGCTACACCAAGTTCAAGCTGTGGCGCCAGCAGGACGGCGGCGGTGGGATGCCCATCTCCGTTACCCTGATGGGAACGATCAGCAACTATACCCAGAACTTCCCGGACGAAACCTATCTCAACGCCAACTATCGCACCGGCTACGCAACCCAGCTGATCCTGGCGCGGAAGTTCAAATTCTTTTCGCTGGAGCTCGTCCCCTCTTATATCCGGAACAACCTCGTTCCCACGGTGGCGGACAAGAACGACATGGTCGCGCTGAGCGGCGGCGCCCGGGTCAGGATCACCAAACGCATGAGCCTCGATGGTGAGTATAACTACCTATTCCCCAACCAGGTCGTTTCCACCAAGGTGTACAATGCGCTGTCCTTTGCCTGGGAAATGGAGACCGGCGGTCACGTATTCCAGCTCGTTTTCACCAATGCCCAGAGCATGGTACCCACACAGTTCATCTCCGGTACCACGAGCAGCTGGGGTAACGGCGGCATCTACTTTGGATTCAACATCGCGCGCAATTTCAACCTCACCTCCCACGCCAAAAAGTCTGTTAAATACTAATATTTGTGCGGCTTGACCGAATACCCTTATCTTTATAGGTATAGGTACTGCCTGGATGGAGCCGAAAAAAAAAATATTGCTAGCCGACGACGACCGCGAGGATCAATTCATCATCGCGGAGGCGTTCGAAGAAATCGGGGTTAAGGACGTCCTGCATTTCGTGGAGAACGGGGAGAACGCGCTCACCTGGTTGGAGGCCTGCGCCGCCGACGGATCGCTCCCTGAGCTGATCGTGCTCGACCTGAATATGCCAAAGATGAACGGGACCCAAACGCTGCTTCGCCTCAAAGAGGACGAACGGTTCCGGCACATACCTGTTATCATCTATTCCACTTCCCTCAATAATATCGAAAGGGATGAATGTATCCGCCTGGGGGCGCATTCCTATGTCATAAAGGGAATTACCTTCAACGAATGCAAGATCATCGCCAAGACACTATACGATTGTTGCACGGAGCTATCCTGACATATGGATCATCCTACTAACTCGCCAGCCATGCGGCAGGCTCTGGATACCCTTCAACGGAACTTCGAACAGGTCCGGAAGGGGGGCGGCGCCAAAGCCATCGCCCGTCAGAAGGAAAAGAATAAGCTTACGGCGCGGGAACGCCTCGACTATTTGCTCGACAAGGACAAACCCTTTACCGAGATCGGCGCCTTCGCCGGTTGGGACATGTATCCCGCCGAGGGCGGTTGCCCCGCCGGTGGCACCGTGGGTGGCATCGGTTATGTCAGCGGACGGCAGTGCGTGGTCGTCGCCAACGACCAGACCGTAAAGGCCGGCGCCTGGTTCCCCATCACCGGCAAGAAAAACCTCCGTCTCCAGGAAATCGCCCTCGAAAACCGCCTCCCCATTATCTACCTGGTGGACAGCGCCGGTGTTTATCTCCCCATGCAGGACGAAATTTTCCCCGACAAGGAGCACTTCGGCCGCATTTTCCGGAACAACGCCCGGATGAGCGCCCTGGGGATTACGCAGATCGCCGCCGTCATGGGCGCCTGTGTCGCCGGCGGCGCCTACCTCCCCATCATGAGCGACGAAACGCTGATGGTAGAGGGCGCGGGCTCGATCTTCCTGGCCGGTCCCTACCTCGTCAAGGCCGCCATCGGCGAAGACATAGACGCCGAGACCCTGGGCGGGGCCGTTACCCATACCGAACGCTCGGGCATAGCCGATTATAGGTTTCCCACCGAGGAGGCCTGCCTGGATGAGGTCCGCCGTATCATGAGTCGCCTGGGAGCGCCCGCCAGCGCCGGGTTTGACCGCGCCACGCCCGAAGCCCCCGTCAAAGACGCCACTGAGCTATATACCATCCTCCCCGAAGGCGGTGCCAAAGCCTACGACATGCGCGCCGTCATCGAACGCCTCGTCGACAAATCCGGATTCGACGAATTCAAGAAGGACTACGGCAAGACCCTCCTTTGCGGGTACGCGCGTATCGACGGCTGGGCCGTCGGCATCGTCGCCAACCAGCGCACCATGGTCAAGACCGCCAAGGGGGAACTCCAGATGGGCGGCGTCATCTACCATGACAGCGCCGACAAGGCCGCCCGTTTTATCCTGAACTGTAACCAAAAGAAAATACCCCTCGTCTTCCTCCAGGACGTCACCGGCTTTATGGTCGGCAGCCGGAGCGAGCACGAAGGCATCATCAAGGACGGCGCGAAAATGGTCAACGCCGTAGCCAACTCCATCGTCCCCAAATTCACCATCGTCATCGGCAACTCCTATGGCGCCGGCAACTACGCCATGTGCGGCAAGGCCTATGACCCCCGCCTGATCTATGCCTGGCCCACCGCCCGCATCGCCGTGATGGGCGGCGAACAAGCCGCCAAAACGCTCCTGCAGATCCAGGTCGCCTCGCTGAAGTCCGAGGGTAAGGTCATAGAAGCGTCGGAAGAGAAGGCCCTCCTGGATAAAATCACCCAACGCTACCAATCCCAAACGACCCCGTACTACGCCGCCGCCCGCCTCTGGGTAGACGGCATCATCGACCCGCTGTCAACCCGCGGGATCATCTCCGAGGGTATCGCCGCCGCGAACCAGAACCCGCTCACCGATCACATGCGCGTGGGCGTGTTCCAGGTCTGACCCTCCGCTTCCCCCCTGATCATGCACCTTGCTGAAATATTTGATATAGAGAGTTGATAGGCCAACTCCTGGAAATCCCGGAGAAGGTCCGGGAAAATAGCTATAAGAAATTTAAGAACCAGGACGATGCCGAACTGAATTTCAGCCGCGCGCATGCGCATGCGCCACCGCCTGCCGCCGCCGCGTCAGGAGCGCGTACCCCCCATAAAGAACCACCGAAAAAATCAGCGTAGCATACAAGCTCCCTTTGAAGAAAGGCACCCCATCCTCCATGGCCTGGGCAAAACCCGCCCAGGTATGCGGCCTGTGCCAACCGAGGCCCGCCGCCCACGTCGAGGAATTGGACGCCAGGAAATACAGCACCGGGCCAAAAAGCGCCCCGATGAATATCTGGAGCGGCTTCCGTTCGGAAACGAACCAGCCCACCACTGTCAACCCGGTAAAAAGGATATAGTTCATCCACTGGCCGTCATAGAAGCCGGGCGTGGCGCCGACGCCCATGGAAAAAAGTACCTGGAAGATCAGGTCCGAAAGGAACATCGACCCCAGCGGCAGCAAAAACGACAAGCGCTTGTCCTTGACCATGGAGCCCGAAAACATCGCAATCGCGATCTGGGGCGCAAACCCCCAGGGACGGTTGGGTATGAGCCGGTAGAGCGCGCTCACAACGAGCAGCGCAACAAAGATCCATACGAGCCGACTATATTTCTTCATGATTGACGATGGGTTTCCTGCAAAATTAAGGATTAATTTTGACGGATGAACGATGCCCTGGATACCGGACGAAACGGCGAAAACCTGGCCGCGGACTATTACCGCTCCCGCGGCTTTGACGTGCTGGCCGTCAATTGGCGGCATTCTTACTATGAAATCGACCTGGTCGCCGCCAAGGGCCCCATCCTCCACATCGTCGAAGTCAAGACCCGTCGCGGCGCCGATTTCGGATTCCCCGAGGAGGCCATCGGCCACAAAAAGCTCTA